>NZ_JCBAJA010000003.1:0-274335 GCF_059834885.1 Microbulbifer sp. SE14
GCCTGGAGTTGCTGTTCGAGATCTTTGTTGTCCATTGTTCTGCTCATGGTATCCTCCGGTGCAGAGTACGGGGGCATGAGCAGTTACACAATTTAATTTACAGTCTCGGCAGAGACCCTGTAGCGGGCCGTGACTTTGAGCGAGTGCTTTTACCAACCTTTGGACAATTGCTGACAGCAGGCCAAGTACCGTCAACCTGCTCACACCACTGGTAGCCGGTGAACTTTGAAGAGGATGTACTTGATGGCCCCCACTCGACAATAAATTGGCCATCGGTATCTGTGCTTCCGCTCTCCACAGTGCCGGCTTTATAGGTTACGTCGCCGCTCGCATTCGGTTTGAAAGCGACGTTAACTGTATGCTCACCTATTTTATCTTTATTGAATTGAGCTGCCGGACAGGAGTCTATTTTTTCTGGCGGGGGAAATGTATAGGTTTGGCACCACTCTCGCCAATGTTCATATCAATATTGTGCCGTTGAGGAAACGGTTATTGTTTTGTTTCCGCTTCCCGATCCCCAAGCTGCGTCGACCTCGATATAGCGCGTAAACTGTCCGTTTTTAAACTCCTTAAGGTAGATCCCCATATTGCCGAAAGGAGGGACAGGGTCGTATGACAGGGAGAAGCTTCCGGTGTTGTTGCTATCGGGCCCCGTCAAAGCTTGAGCGATAGCGCTGAAACCGATCAAGCAGACCACAGTCGCATTTTTGAAAAAAGTCTCGAAGTCCATTTCTCCCCCTGGCATGTATTTATTCTTACCGGCGATTTATCACACGATCAGATTACAGGTCAATTACACGTCATTACAGAGGATTACACGCCTCGAAAATCACCAAGCAGATGCTTTCCGAAAATTGGTATCGATCGATGATTGGGGCACAGCTCTACCCCAAGGAAAATTGAGGTAACGGCCGAGGCACGCTTATGATCGACAGATCAAGGCAAGGCGGTAAGAAATGTCGAGATATCTCGGATAACTAGGCATTCTTGGGAAAGCATTCACCGTTTCTACTCGGCTGCGGAAGCGTCTAGCACACAAATAATCACAACAGCATGAGGGTTCACAAACAGGCCCAAATCTACGCAGTTTTCTCAGGAAGAAACAACTGCAACGCCTCCAGCGCCCGCTTCTCCTCCCCCAGCCGCCGGTAGTGATTGACCAGCGCCATTCCCAGCTTCGGCAACAGCGGGTGCTCCACCCGCTGCTGTTGCAGCCGTCGCAGCAGCTCCTCCAGCCACCCCCAGTCCTTCTCCTGCGCCGCGCGTCGCGCCAGCAGCAGGCAGACCTTGGCGGTCAGCGCGCGGGGCTTTTCGGTGGCCTGCAGGTAGCGTCGGTATCCCGCTGCCAGTGCGCGCACATCGGTGTCGACGCTGCCCGCCAGGGCGAACAGGGCCAGGTTGGCGCGGTGGTGGGCTTCGCTCTCCGGGGCGGCGGCGGTCAGTTCTATGGCGCGCTCGATCAGTGGCAGCGACTGCGGGTACTGGCGGATTGCCGCGCTGGCGGCGTCGGCGGCTTCGAGCAGTTTGCCCTCTTCCTGGAAGCGGTCGATGCGGGCCAGGGCGCGACTCTGGGGCGTGGGCACCGCGTCCTCCACCGGCATCTGCGCCACTGCCGGGCGGCGGCTGAGCAGCAGCAGTGTCGCGGCGAAGCCGGCGATCAGGCCGCCGGTGTGGGCCCAGTAGGCGATGCCGGCGTCGCCGTAGAAGTAGCCGAAGATTTCCTTGGCCAGCCACAGGGGCAGCACCAGCAGGGCCGGCGCAGTGAACTCGCCGAACATGAAGCCGACGGTGTAGAAGAAGCGCAGGCGGCGCACGCCGTAGATGGCGACGAACATGCCCATGATCGCGGACACGGCACCGGAGGCGCCCACCATGGGCACCGGGCTGCCCGCTTCCACCGCCATGTGCAGGCCGGCGGCGGCGAGGCCGCCGACAGCATATAGGCCGGCGAACCAGAGGCCGCCCAGGGCCAGCTCCACCGACAGGCCGAACAGCAGCAGGAAGACCATATTGCCGATCAGGTGATCCCAGCTGCCGTGCAGGAACATATGCCCGAACAGGCCAGCGACGCTCGGCTCCGCCGGCACCAGGCCCAGGGCGATGCTGCTGAGGCGGTCGCGCAGTTCGGCGAACTGCTCCCGCTGCGCCAGCCACTCGGTCTCGCCCTCTTCCCGCAGTTGCGGCAGCAGCCAGTTGTGGAATTCCGGGTTCCACAGCAGCTCGCGGTAGACGAATTCCTCCCCCTGGGCGTCCACCTGGGTGCGCCACTCCGGGCGCACGTCGTTCACGTAGACCAGGAAGCGCTGCTCCTCGAGTTCGGGCAGTTGGCTTCCGAAGTAGTATTCCTCCGCCTGCTGCCAGCGCGCCTCGTCACGGCCCTGGTAGAGGACGAACACCAGCAGGTTGATGGCAATCAGGGCGAAGCACATCAATGGCGGCCGACGCCAGTCGGGTTTGTTCTGGATGGGGATGATCAGCACTGGCGCTTCCTTCTCAGGGTTCGGCGGCCGCGCGATGGCGACTGGGATTTATGCCAACAGAGGGCTTGATAAAGGTGCAAACAGCCACTTTCGGAAAAAGTGGTTCACAAACTTGCCACGAAATACGGGTTTGCACGCCAACTTTCACCAAGGGCGGTCCGGGCTACTGGTGCCCTGCCGCGCCCCCGCGCTATGTTGCTGTCCGTAGGTACACGGAGCCCGCTGGGCGCTACCGGACGGTGGGCGCAACAAGAAAAACAAGTTGGAGCACCTATGTTCAAGCACATTACCAAACCCAAGCGTAAAACTTTACTCTTTTCCGGCCTCTGTGCCGCCCTCAGTACCGCCACCGCCCTGGCGGGCGGGCCGGATCCCCTGGCGCACAAGATGAACCTGCCGGCGCTACAGGCGGAGGCGCAGTATCGGGGATTTATCGTCAAGTACCGGGAGGGCGCCGCGGCCAGGCGCAGTGCCGCCGCGGTAAGCCGGTCGCTGAACGCGGCGGCCGCGGAAACGGGCACCGGGCTGGACGCCGTGCGCAAGTTGGCCACCGGCGCGCAGCTGGTGCGGGCGCAACGCGGGCTGGACAGGACCGGCGCCGAGGCGCTGATGCGCCGCCTGGCCCGGGATCCCGACGTGGCCTATGTGGAGCCGGACGTGCGCCTGACCATCCAGTTCACCCCGGACGACACTCGCTACAGCGAGCAATGGCACTACTATGAGGCCACCGCCGGCCTGAACCTGCCCGGCGCCTGGGACAATGCCGACGGCGCCGGCGCCGTGGTGGCGGTGCTGGACACCGGCTATACGGACCACAGCGACCTGCTCGGCAATATCATCGGCGGCTACGACTTCATCAGTGACAGTTCCGCCGCCCGCGACGGCGACGGCCGCGACAGCGATGCCCACGACGAGGGGGACTGGTACGGCTGGTTCGAGTGCGGCATCTTCCCCGCCAGCAGCAGCTGGCACGGCACCCATGTGGCCGGCACCGTGGCGGCGGAGACCCACAACAGCCAGGGCGTGGCCGGCGTGGCCTTCAATGCCAAGGTGGTGCCGGTGCGGGTGCTGGGCAAGTGCGGCGGCAGCCTGTCGGATATCGCCGACGCCATGGTGTGGGCCTCCGGCGGCAGTGTGTCCGGTGTGCCGGCCAACCCCTACCCGGCCGACGTGATCAATATGAGCCTGGGCGGCTCCGGCGCCTGCGGCGCCACCTTCCAGGACGCAATCGACACGGCGGTGGCCAACGGCACCAGCGTGGTGGTGGCGGCGGGCAACAGCAATGATGACGCCTCCGGCTACCAGCCGGCCAGCTGCAACAATGTGATCAGCGTGGCCGCCACCGACCGCCAGGGCAACCGCGCCAGCTATTCCAACTACGGCAGCGTGGTGGATGTGGCCGCGCCGGGCGGCGAGACGGGCACCACCGCCAACGGTGTGCTGTCCACGCTCAACAGCGGCTCGCAGACGCCTTCCTCGGAGAGCTACGCCTTCTACCAGGGCACCAGCATGGCCACCCCCCACGTGGCGGGCCTGGCGGCGCTGGTGAAGAGCGTGGATCCGGACATGACGCCGGCACAGGTGGAGGCGGCGATCGTCGACAATGCGCGCGCCTTCGCCGGTTCCTGCTCCCAGTGCGGCAGCGGCCTGGCGGATGCGGATGCGACGGTCACCGCGGTGATGAACCCGTAGTTTTCCCAACCTACAGGGTTCACGGAATCAGCCGGCCACTTGGTGGCCGGCTCTTTATTTGTTCTCTTTTCGCCGCGCTATCGGCAGCGGCGGCTCCCAGCTGCGCAGGTGTAGATCCCGCTGCGGGAAGGGCACTTCTATGCCCTTTTCGCGGAACTCGCGCAGCAGTTCGAGGTTGTAGAGCGCGTAGGGATCGCCCAGCGGCGACACCATGTTGCTGTTCACCCAGACCACCAGCTTGAAATTCAGTGCATTGTCACCGAACTCCATCAGCCACACCTCGGTCTTGCGCTTCCAGTCGGTGTGGGTGATGTTGACCCGCTCCGCGGCCTCCATGGCCGCCTCCTTCACCAGGTCCGGGTCCGAGTCGTAGGCCACGCCGAAGGGCACGTGGATACGACGCACCGGGTCGTCCAGGGTGTGATTGATCACACGGCCGGCGACGAATTCCGAGTTGGGCACCAGGATATCCACATTGTCGCGGGTGGTGATGCGGGTGGAACGCACGTTGATGTCGCGGATGCGGCCGAAGACGCCGGATTCCAGCTCCACCAGGTCGCCGACCCGTAGCGGCTGCTCGAACAGCAGTATCAGCCCGGAGATAAAGTTGGAGAAGATCGCCTGCAGGCCGAAGCCGATACCCACCGACAGGGCGCCGGCCACTATGGCCAGCTTGGAGGTGTCGAGGCCCAGCATGGCCAGCGCGATCAGCAGCGCCACGCCGATGATGCTGTAGTGCAGCACCCGGCCGAGGTTGTACATCGAATGTTCGCTGGCGTGCTTCTTGCGCACCAGCCGGTTCAGGAAGCGACGGGTGAAACCGGAGATCAGCCAGGCGCACACCAGGACGAAGATGATCTTGGCGATCTGGCGCAGGGTGATCGGCGTCTGTGCAATGCTGAACAGCTGGTAGTCCGCCAGTTCGCGCCAGCGCCGGTAGAAGAGATCGGTGAAGTAGCCGGTGCGCTCGCGCACCGTCGCCCACCAGCCCTGCCGCTCCTGGTAGACCTGCAGCTGCGCCGCCTCGTAGCGGGATATGTCCTCGATCAGGTCGTTGGCGCGCCCCAGGCCGCTGTCGATGCGCTCGAAGTAGCGCCACCAGCGGCTCATGTCCTGGCCCTCCTCGCCGCGCCAGGCGACCACCTGGCGCTGGCGGATATTCAGCTCCCGCGAGGTGCCGTCGATCACGGCGCGCGCCGTTTCCACCAGGTCGCGGCTGACTACCAGGGGGAGCTCCTCTTCCGCATCGCTGAGGACATTGTTGATCGACTGCAGCAGTTCGGCCTTGCGCCTCTTCAGGTGGCTCTCGAGCAGGTTGACCTCAAGGAGCATCAGCGTGAGGTCTTTTTGCATGTTGGTGTCGGGATCGGTGGACTGCACCGTGGCGCTCTGCACCCGGGTACGCTCCTCGGCCATTTTCTCGATTTTGCCCGCCTGCTCCTCGATATCCTCTTCCAGTTGCTTGGCCGCATCGGCGCTGTATTGCAGCTCCTCCAGCATGCGCTTCAGACGGTCCTCCGCCAGGTCCAGCTGCTCCTGCCAGGCACCCATCTGCTGCTCCAGGAAATCGCGCTGCTCGATGATGTTCAGGTGATTGATCTGCGCCAGCAACAGCGCCAGGGCGGCGGCTTCTTTCTCCGCCTCGTCTTCCACGTCGCGCAGGCGGACTACCTGCTTGCGCAGCTGGCTGAGGGACTGCTCCAGGGTTTCTTCCAGTTGGCGCGCCTCCAACTGCACCCCCAGCAGCCGCTGGCGGCCGCGACTGATGGCGGCGTCCGCCGCGGCCCAGGCCAGCACATCCGGGTTTTCCGGAAATTTCACCTCCGGCAACACCGCCATCTTCTGCAGTTCGGCCTGCTGCTGCCAGGTGATCTCCACGCCCTTGAGGGCCTTGTCGATCGCGTCCGCCTCCTTCTGCAGTGCCTTCTCCTCGGGCAGTTTCTCCCGCCATTTGCCCCAGGCTTCGTTCAGTGCCTGCAACCACTGCTCCCGCTGTTCCCGCGAGGCGTCGATCCAGCCGGTCCACCAGTCGGCGGAGGGGGCGGAAAAGTCGGGGATGACCGGTTCGAATTCCTTCGGTTTCTTGTCGGGGAGCTGGGCGCTGGCGAGCAGTGTACTGCCGGCGAGCAGCAGGCCGAGAAGGAGGCTCAGCAGCGCGCGGACAGCGCTGCGGCCGCTAACACTAAAGCCGCGGCCGCGATCACTGCGCGCAATGCGAAGGGGGGAAAAACTGCAGTCGCCCGCCATAGTGCGCATCTGTCCGTGAAAAAAATCCGACGCAAAAAAACGACGCGGATTGGTGGAGATCCGTCCTTTCAGTCTAGTCGCTGAGCACCACCTCCAGACGCTGCACCGACATGGTGGTGGCGCCGCTGCGGTAGCCGCCCTCGGCGTGCAGTATTTTTATTGCAGCGCCGCCGACCAGGCGCCGATCCAGGTCGGTGGCGAAGTCGCCGAAGTCCGAGTAGAGGGTGATCAAGTCGCCGTCTACCAGGGCAAAGAGGCCCCCTTCCAGTATCGGCTGCAGCAGTGGCGCCTGGCTGAGGTCCAGCAGGTTGGTGAACATGGCGCCGCGGCGGATGAAGAATTCGCTGCCCAGCAGCCCTGGGGCCAGGTTCGGCCGCAGCCCGGTGGCGTCCAGCGCCAGCAGGGCGTCGGGGCTGCCGTCGCCGGCCCAGCTCACCAGCAGCTGCGCCCCACCGGCGACAAAATCCTCGATGGCCCCGGCGTCGAAATCCGGCGGGGCGTCGCCGAAGGGCGCCACGTAACCGCTGATCCGCAGGGGCGCGTTCACCACCAGTGAATCCAGCGGCAGCGACTGGGCATTCACCTGGTAGTCAAACGGATCCGCGTCCAGGGTCTCGTCGCCGCCGGTACCGGTAAAGTCGAACAGCAGTGAATCGCGGTTGCCGAACGCCAGGGTGGTGACATTCAGTTCGTCGCCGGCGCGGCTGTTCAGGGTCGCGTCCAGCGCGCTGGGCAGCAGGCGCACCTCGGCGGCATCCAGCAGCCGTTGTTCCTCATCCCAGAGACCCAGGGCGGTGATGCGCTGGCCGACAGAGACGGCGGCGGCGGTCAGCTGCTCAAGCGGGAAACCGGGCTTCACCACCCGCGCGTCGGTGGGCAGCAGCAGCCGCCTCTCGTCGTCGAAGACGACGCTGCCGTCGGTGCGGATCAGGCGCGTGCTTATCAGGGTCAGCAGATTGCCGTCGCGCGCCAGCACCTGGCCCTGCAGCGCGTCCAGGGAGACGCCGGGCACGCTGCCGCCGACGTAGACCTGGTGCACGATAAACCGGCCCGTCGCGCCGTCGAAACGGCCGAAGGCCAGGGTGGCGGTATCCGGGGGCAGTTCCGCCAGCGCGCTCAGGCCGGTGGAGCTGAAAAAAGCTTCGCCGTCTATCGCCCACTCGGTATCGCCGTCGATGAAGATATCCACCCCGCCCTGGCGCCCCTCGTTGCCCTCGAAGGGGCGCAGGGCGATGCGGTAGGAGAGCTCGCCCTCGTCGACGCCGATCAGCTGGCCGCGCAGGCGAAATTCCCTCGGCTGCAGCGGATCCACCTCCGCGGTGGCCACCGGGTAGAGTTGCACCTCCGGCGGCGTCGGCGCTGTGTCGACAATATGGGAGGCGGTCAGGCTGAGATCCAGCTGCAGCAGCGGCGGCAGGTCGGGCACCGCCAGCGGCCGGTTAAGGGGATCCAGGTCCAGCGACAGGGTCACCGCGCGGACCTTGCGCCCGTCGGGGTGCAGGATGCGCGCCCGCTCCGCGGCGCCGTCCACATCCACGCGGATATCCGCATCCGTGTAGTCGAGGGTAAGTTCGACGCCCACATAGAGACCCACCGGGATTGTCGCCGCGGTGACCAGTTCCGCCAGGTCCCGGTACTGCACCAGGTCGACGGTGTTTGCCTTCTCCAGCAGCTCGACCGGGGTGCCGTCCTCGCGCAGCAGGCGCAGGGAGGTGATGGCCACCCGGTAGCGGACGAAATCCCCCTCGAGATCGCTGAAGCCGACCAGCAGGCGACCGCAGCCGTCCGGGAGGGAAACCGCATCGCCGGTTGCGCAGACGACGGCCTCGTTACCCGGGTCCTGCGCACTGTCCCCGCCACTTCCACCATCACCACCGCTGCCGCCACAGGTGGACAGCGACAGCGCGAACAGCAGGGCGCAACACGCCCGCCAGGGTGCGGAAAAATCCCTATTCCTCGACATGGCCTTCCCTCGGCGCAACTACTGGAGAGACTTCTTAAAGCCTAGAAACTCTGGGCGGGGGGCGGGAAGAAAAAATTACAGGCTGCACGGGCTGCGGCCGGAGCCCTCTCCCCCCAGCCCCTCTCCCGCAAGCGGGAGAGGGGCGCTTTCTTTTCAGACTCCCGGTAATCGCTTGGGACAGACTGCTAGCGCATGCAGCGCTCGAACTCGTCCCAGTAGCTGCCCGGCTCGCGGCGGTAGGGGCCGACGCCGGCGCGGCGCGATTGATCGTCGGCTATGCGGCGGCAGGTGGATCTGCGCTCGCGGTAGTTTTCGCCGGAAAGATCGTCGCGATAGCCGTAGCGGCCGATGTAGTTCCAGTTGCCGCGGTAGTAGTAGTCAGCGCGGTAGCGGCCGTAGTAGCCGTCGGCGCGGTAGCGGGGATCGGGCCGCGGGTAGGCCCGGGGTACTGTTTCCTGGGGTTGGGCAGGCTGTGCGGGCTGCGGCGCCGGAGCGGGCAGCGCGTAAAGTTCCGGGCGCCCCTTCCTGTAGTAGTCGCGCCAGCCGTGGGGCGCAGTCACGACCGAGTAGTCGCCGCCACCGGGATCGTACAGGAAGAAGGTGCCGTCAGAAGTAACGAAATAGCGGTTGCCGCCCATGGTAAAGCTGCCGCTGTCGCCGGGAACCTCGGGCACCCGCGCGCCCAGCGGTGGGTCCACTCGCAGATAACCCCCTTTACCCAGCCGGTAAAAGGAGCCATCCGAGTAGTAATAGGTTTCGCCGCGCACCAGGATTTGCGAGGCGCCGGAAGGCAGCTGACCGAGCCGGTCCTGTGCCCAGGCGAACGCGACGGCGAGGCTGAACAGGAGTGCAATGGCGTAGCGCATGGCGGCCTCCCTCCAAAGTAAACTACCGGAAGTTTACTCAGCGGCGGACGCTATCCCCACTCGCGCTTTTTCTGTCAGAGGATGGAAGCCTGCTCCCCCTCCCCTTCCCGCGCCACTTCCGACAGCACCTTGACCGCCTGCCCCGGCTGCAGCCGCTCGGCACCGCGCACTATGACCCGGTCGCCGTCGGCCAGGCCGCCGCGCACCGAAATCCACTCGCCGTCGCCGCTGCCGGTGGTGACCGGCAGCCGCTCCGCCTTGTTGTCGGTGCCGACGCGGTACACGAAGGCGTCGCCGTTGCGCAGTACCAGCGCATCCCGCGGCACCGCCACCATCTCCCGCGCGGCCGCCACCGGTACCGCCACCTGTACCGGCATGCCGACGATCCAGTTCGACGGCTGCGGCAAGTGCACCATCAGCTTGACCCGGCGCGAATTGTCGCCGACTACCGGCACGAACTGGCGCACCCGGCCCTCGAGCAGCTCTCCACCCATTTCGCGCTTTTCCTCGGTCTGCGACACCGCGTCGCTGCGCAGCGCAATGGCATCGCCGGCATTCAGTAGCGGCAGCGCCTCCAGCGGTATATCCGCCTCCACTTCCAGCTGCGACATATCCAGCGCACGCAGCAGTTGGGTGCCGGTGCGCACATACTCGCCGGCCTGGTGTTCGCGGCTGACCACCAGGGTATCGAAGGGGGCGTTGATCCGTGTCTTGGACAGTTCATAGGCGCGGCGGTCGCGTTCTATCTGCGCCGCCACCAGGTCCTGGGCCATGGCCTCGCGCTCGGCCTGCTGTTCCTCCAGGGCCGCGCGGGAGGTGCCGTTGGTTTCGGCGAGCTTGGACAGGCGCTGCAGCTGCGCCTCCAGGTAGGTCAGGCGCGCACGCAATTGCGCGATGCGGCTGTCACTGTTGCGTAGCTGCAGTTTCCAGTGGGTCGCGTCCAGCTGTGCCAGCCGCTCGCCCTTTTTCACCAGGCTGCCGGGCTCGGCGACGAATTCCAGTGCGCCATCCAGCTCCGACGAGATGCGGATATCGCGGCGGCTCACTACCCTGCCGGCGGACCACTGGCTGGGGGCCATCTGGCGCAGCTGGGCGCGGTCGACGGTGACGGCGGCCTCGTCCTGTTGTGCCAGTGCCCCCGGAGACAAGAGTGCCAGTGAAAGCAACGCCGGGAACAGACACAGCGCATTGCGCCAGCGCGGCCCCGCCGCTCCTACAGGGTGGTTTTCCCCCGGTTCAGTGCCATTCGGCAATTCGTGCATTTTATTCATAGGGAATTCCTCGCAACCAGCCGCTCGCGCAGGCGGGCAAATTGCGGCAGGGGCAGCCGGCCGGTCTGCAGCAGCGCCGGCAGCAGTACCAGGGTGAACAATGTGCTGACCGCCATGCCGCCGACGATCACCGCGGCCAGTCCGCGGTAGATGACGCTGCCCTCCCCCGGCGCTACCAGCAGGGGCAGCATGCCGAAGACGCTGGTCAGTGTGCTCATGAAGATAGGCCTCAGTCGCAGGCGCAGCGCCTGCTCCACCGCCTCGACGCGGCTGGCGCCCTCGTCCTCGGCGGCGCGGGTCTGGTGCACCAGCAGTATCGCGTTGTTGACCACCAGGCCGAGCAGTATCACGAAGCCGATCATCGTCAGCAGGTCGAGGGGCTGGAAGCCGATCAGGTTCAGCAGCTGCAGCGCCAGCACGCCGCCGACGGTGGCCAGCGGCACCGTCAGCAGCACCAGTCCGGCGTCCTTGAGGGAGCGGAAGAGTGCACTCATCAGCAGGAACAGGATCAGCAGCGCCAGGACGAAGTTCTGCGACAGGGACACCAGCGCCTTGTCCAGGTCGCTGGCGTTGCCGCCCACCAGGATGCTGCCGTCGGCGGGCATGGCCGCCTGTATCTGCGGCAGTATCTCCGCCTCTATCTGCGCGCGCACCTCCTCCAGGGAGACGTCGTCCGGCGGCACTATGTTGAGGGTGATGGTGCGGCGGCCGTCCACCCGGCGCAGGCTGCCGGGGCCGACGGTGCGCTCGACGCTGGCGAGCTGGTTCAGCGGCACTATCTCGCCGCGGGGTGTGACCAGCGGCGTGTTCTGCAGTTGCTCCGGGGTGCGCCACTCCCGCGCCTTGAAGATCACGTCCAGGCGCTTCTCGCCGTTGAAGTATTCGCCCACGTAGAGGCCGTCGCCCAGGGCTCGCACCAGGCTGCCCATAGCCTGGCGGTTCCAGCCCTGCTCGTGCATGGCGCGGTCGTTGGGGTAGACGGTCAGCTCCGGCTCGGACAGGGACAGGCCGGGGTTCGGCTGCACCGGCACACCGGGCATCACCTCGCCCACCACCTCCACGCCGCGGGCGGCGGCCTTCATCAGGCCCTCGGCGTCGCGGGACTGCAGGTGCAGGGCTATCTGGCGGTCGCCGCCGAACTGGCCGAAGAGGTTGCCGCGGGCGGCGAAGCCGCGGAAATCGGGGATATCCATGAGGATTTCCTCGCGCAGAATGCGCTCCATCTCCGCGGCCTTGTCCATATCCTTGACGCGCACGCCCATGGTGCCGCCGTTGGGCCAGGTGATGATGTAGTAGTTCTTCAGCGCCGGTTCGCGCTCGCCGCGCATATAGGGCGCCATGCGCCTGTCTATCTCGGCGACGATTTCGTTTTTGATGGTGTCGACGTTGGTGGCGGCGGGGAAGTTCATCCACACATCCACCGCGTCCCTCTTCACCGGCGGCAGGTAGTCGAGCTTCGGCAGCAGCAGCCAGGTGGCCAGCAGCGGCAGCAACAGCAGGCCGCCGATCACCTGCCAGCGCCGCGCCGGCGTACCGGTCAAACCCATGACTCTGGCGGTGATCCGCTCCCACAGGCCGGCGAGGCGGTCCTCACTGGATATATCCGGCAACCACTGCCGGGCCGCCAGAGGCACCACGGCCACCGCCACCAGCAGCGAGAAGACGACGGCGACGGCGATGGTCAGCGCCAGGTCGCCGAACACCTGCCCCTCGACACTGTTGAGGAAAAACACCGGCAGGAATATGGCCACGGTGGTGGCGGTGCTGGCGAGCAGCGCGCCCCACACCTGGCCGGCGCCCTTTTCCGATGCCTCGTGGGCACCCAGACCTTTTTCCCGCAGACGCACTATGTTCTCGAGCACGACGATGGCCGCATCCAGCACCATGCCGGTGGCGAAGGCCAGGCCGGCCAGGGAGATCACATTGACGCTGCGCCCGGCGGCGGACAGCACCACGAAGGTGGCGAGCAGGGAGATGGGTATCGCCGCGGCGACGATCAGGGTCGCGCGCATGCGGCGCATAAACCACCAGAGTACCCCCACCGCCAGCAGCATCCCCAGCAGCAGGTTGCCGCCGAGCAGGTTCAGCGCGCGGTAGACGAACACCGAGGCGTCGAAGGACTGCACCAGCACCAGCTTCTCGTCCTTCAGGGTCGTCTCGTTCAGCTCCGCGACCCTGGCCTTCACCCGCTCCAGGGTGGCGAGCATATTGGCGTCGTTGGTGCGGTTGATGCGCAGGGACACCGCCGGGTTGCCGTTCTGGGTGGTGACGCCGCCCGGTTCGGAGGGCGCCACCTTCACCTCGGCGATATCGCCCAGGCGCACCGGCTGGCCGTCGCGCCACTCCAACACCAGTTCGGACAGTCTCGTCGGATCGTACTCGCCGACGAAGCGCAGTGTATAACGGCGCCGGCCCACGTCGGTGAAGCCGCCGGACACGTCCCGCGCCGAGGCCAGCTGGCCGCTCACCGCCGGCAGCTGAATGCCCAGTTCGGCAGCCCTCCAGGGATCGAAGACCACCTGCAGCTCCTCGCGCCCGGCACGGCCGGCCTGGGCCTCGACACTGGCCACGCCCTGCACCGACTCCAGCGCCGGGCGCAGCACGTCCTCGATCAGGCCGGTGTAGTCCTCGAGGCTGTGGGGGTTGTCCGGCAGCAGCTGCAGGAAGAAATAGGTCAGCGCGGTGGCGTCGCCGCCAAAGCCGCCCAGCATCACCCTTGGCGGCTCGGCGTCGCGGGGCAGCGGCGGCAGGCTGCTCATGCGGCTGATGACGTCGATCAGCACCTTGTCCATATCGGTACCCATGGTGAATTCCAGCCTCACCCGGGCAAAGCCGCGACCGGCGTTGACCTGCATCATCTCCAGGCCGGTGAGGCCCGCTAGCACCGACTCGATGGGCTCGACGATCTCCGCCTCCACCTCCTGTGGTGAGGCGGCGCGCCAACCGGCGGCGATGGTGATCTGCGGATTCTCGATATCGGGAAAGAGTTGCACCGGCAGGCGACTGGCGAGAAAGGCGCCGAGCAGCACAGCCAGGACCACGGCCACCGCGGTGGCGGCGGGATTTTTCAGTGCGGCTCCGGTGAGCGCCATGCCTTGGACCTTTTGTTTTTTTAATAGCGGGGCAAGGCTAATCGGTTGCCATTCTGGTGCAAGGGGATTGCGACCAGCGGATCTATTTAACGGATATGGGAACGCCTGACTTCAGGCCACGGCCCCCCACCTCCGACGAAAAATACGCTCCCGCGCCGGCGACCCGGCGCGGGAACGAATCCTTTTGGCCGCCTATTGCTGGCCGGTCAGGTTCATGCAGCGGTTGAACTCCCTGATATAGATCTTACCGCCCATGGACGGATTGCGATTGGCGCGCTCCGCGGCCCAGTTGCGGCAACCCTCTTCACTGTCTATGCGGACGCGCTGTTCCGGCTCCGGCAGGGTGCGGCGGTAGAAGTGCGGCTGCTCGTAGCGGATCAGGCCACGGGGCGGGCTCACCTCATAGTAGTAACCGCCCTGCGGATGGAAGCGATAGAAGGTATTGCCGTGTTGGTAGTAGGTCTGCCCCATTACCTGCACCTCGGAGGACCCGGAGGGCAGCTGGCGCAGTTGTTCCTGGGCCTGGCTGTAGCCAGCGAGAGAACACATCAGTATCAAGGGAATCAGAAAACGCATGGGACTTCCTCCTCTTTCGATGTGTGTGGAAGTCTATTTACTGGGTCGGCCGATCCCCAATTTAATTCGCGCCGTGACAGGGTCCTCCCTTATCACAAAAAATGCTGAACCTTGTTCTTGTAACTGCGGCTCATCTTCAAGCGTTCGCCGTTGTTCAGCACCAGGTGATACTCGCCATTGATATGGGCGCAGATCTCGCGCACCCGGCTCAGGTTGACGATGGTGGAGCGGTGAATACGCTGGAACACCTTCGGGTCCAGCTGCTGCTCCAGCTCCTTCATGGTGATGCGCATCACATGGGTCTCGCCCCCGGCGTGCACGCACATATAGTCGCCGGCGGCGTCTATCCAGTCGATTTCCCGCGCCGGCACCAGGGTGATCTTGCCGGAGTCCTTGATGGCGATTTTCTCCGGATAGGCACTGCCGCCCCATTCACCCTGAAGAGTACCGGCGGCCAGCTTCTGCTCCAGCGCCTCGGGGGATTCCCTGGTCAGGTCCGCCACCGCCTCCAGCAGCTGCTCCCGCTGGCTGGCGATATCGGCGCTGGCGAGTTTTTCCCGCACACGCGAGAGAGCCACCGCCAGGCGCTGTTCCTCGATGGGTTTCAGCACATAGTCCACTGCGTTGACCTCGAAGGCCTCCACCGCGTACTGGTCGTAGGCGGTGACGAACACCACCTGGGGCAACTGCTCCAGTGGTATCTGCTGTACCAGCTGCAGGCCGTTGACGCCGGGCATCTGGATATCCACGAAGGCCACATCCGGCTGCAGTTCGAGAATGCGCTCGCGCGCCTCGCGGCCGTTGCCGCACTCGGCGATCACTTCCACGCCGTCCATCTGTTCCAGGCGCAGGCGCAGGCCGCGCCGTGCCAGCGGCTCGTCGTCGACGACTATGGCCTTTAATGTGTCCGTTTTGCCGTTCATAGAATTATTCCTGTTCGAAGGGAATGCGGATGTGTACCGCCAGGCCGCCCTCGGGGCGGTTGCGGAAGCGCACCTTCTGCTCGTCGCCGTAGAGGGCGCGCAACCGCTCGCAGGTGTTGCGGATACCGACGCCGTAACCGGAGCTCGACCTGGATGCCAGGGTCGCCAGTTCACTCTCCGGTATGCCCGGGCCGTTGTCACTCACTTCCAGCAGCAGTTCGCCGGCGAAGACCCGCGCCTTGATCGCAACCTCGCCGCCCCACTCCCGCTGGGAGATGCCGTACTTGATCGCGTTCTCCACCAGCGGCTGCAGCAGCAGGCTGGGCACCAGCGCCCGCGGCGAGTCCCCCTCCAGGTCCAGGCTCACCCCCAGGCGGTCGGCGAAGCGCACCTTCTCGATATCCAGGTAGAGCATCAGCGCCTCCACCTCCTTGGACAGGGTCACCTTCTGCATCGGGTCGTTGTCGAGGGAGTGGCGCAGGAACTGCGACAGCCGCGACACCATATCGTTGGCGGTGCGGCCCTGGTTGTCGAGAATCAGCGTGGATATCGCGTTCAATGTGTTGAACAGGAAGTGCGGGTTCAACTGGTAGCGCAGCATCTTCAGCTGCGCCTGGTGCGCCATGGACTCGGCACGCAGCGCCTTCGCCTGCTGGGTCAGGGAGGCCTGGTAGTACTTGATGCCGTAGTAGAGTGCGGCCCAGGTCATCAGGATCAGGAAGGAGTAGGAGAACCAGTAGGTCGCCAGCACCGCCGGGTGCTCGTCGCTCTCCTTGCCATAGAGCCACAGGGAGCCGCCAAACTTGATCGCCGCCCACACGAAGGCCGCCACTATCACCACCACCAGGGAGCCGAACAGGCGCGTGGCCGGCGGCTTGTCCCAGAGCTTGCGGAAGCCGCGGCGCATCACCTCCGACAACAGCACGCCGGAGGCGGTGGCCACGGTGATATAGCCGGTGTGCAGCCAGTGGTCCTTGACCCAGAAAAAGCTGCCCACAAAGGTCAGCAGCGTATAGCCGCCCCAGCCGGACAGCTGCAGCGCCCAGTACTGCCAGCGCTGCATGGCCAGTCGCTCGGACAGCCATTGAAATGCGGTATTGCCCATAGAATCCCGTGATCGCGGCGCCGCCCAAAGCAGGGATTCGCGGCGCCTATTTGACACAAATAGATGGCTTCATACTAAATGGCGCATACCGCCGGCGAAATACCGCCGGGCGCAACATAGGGACAGACTGCCGCAGGAGCCACCGTGAACTACTGGCTTTTCAAGTCCGAACCGGACGAATACAGCATTTGGGACCTGGCCGGCGAAAGGGGCCAGACCGGCCGCTGGGACGGCATCCGCAACTTCCAGGCCCGCAACTTCCTCCGCGATCGGGTACAGGAGGGCGACGGGGTCCTCTTCTACCACAGCGCCTGCAAGGTGCCCGCGGTGGTGGGCACTGCCGAAGTGGTGCGCACCGCCTACCCGGACCCGGCCCAGTTCGATCCCGAGAGCAAGTATTTCGATCCCAAGGCCAGCGGGGACAAGCCGCGCTGGTACTGCGTGGATATCCGCTGGCAGGGCGAGTTCGCGCGGCCGGTGCCGCTGGCGGAGATCAAGCAGAACCCGGACCTCTCCGGGATGGTACTGGTGAGGCAGGGGCGGTTGTCGATTCAGCCGGTGACCGAAACGGAGTGGAAGACCATCCTGAAGCTGGGCAATTCGTAGCTTCCCCGCTACAAGTCAGACCATTTCCATTAAACGAAATCCGCGATTTCCTCCAGCGGCTTCTTCTCTATCGCCGGTACCTGCGCGCCCTCCGCCGGCAGGCCCGCCACCAGGATCATATAGGGCTTTTCCGTCGCCGGGCGTCCGAGGATTTCGCCCAGGAACTTCATCGGGCTGGGCGTGTGGGTCAGGGTGGCGACGCCGGCGTTGTGCAGGGCGGCGATCAGCATACCGGTGGCTATGCCGACACTCTCCGCGGTGTAGTAGTTCTTCAGCTTCACGCCGCCGTCTCCCTTGGAAAACTTCTTCAGGAATATCACGATCAGGTAGGGCGCGGTTTCCAGGAACGGCTTGTGCGCGTCCGTACCCAGCGGCTCCAGGGCGTTCAGCCATTCGGCGGAGGCCCGGCGCTGGTAGAACTCGCGCTCTTCCTCTTCCGCCGCCTCGCGTATCTGCCGCTTGATCTCAGCACTCCCCACCACGACAAAGTGCCAGGGCTGCATATTGGCACCGCTGGGGGCACTGCCGGCGGTGCGGATGGCCTGCTCTATCACTTCCCGCGGCACCGGCGCGGCGGAAAAGTCGCGCACCGTGCGGCGCCGGCGCATCAGGTCACTGAAGCCGCCGGCACGGCGGCACATCTCTGCCTCACTGAGGCGCTCGAACTGCAGGGGAAGAAACTGTTCCATCATCTACACGACTCCCTCTTATACAACACCTTTGGTGCGGGCGATAAAGATACTGAGCAGGGACAGCAGGGTCAGCACGCCGACGATCACCAGCAACAGCAGCAGCGGGCGGAAGGGCTTGCGCTCCACCCTGTTGACGCCGCGCTGCAGGTATTCGTCGACCCTGGCCTGGTCTTCGGCGGAGAGTTTCTTTCTGGGGTACTGGTCGGGATCTTCGGACATGACGGTGGCGCTCGTTATTGTTGTAGTCGTAGGGTGCGCCGCGCGCACCGTTTGCCCGAGTCTAGAAGATAGCGCCCATACAAAAAAGCCCCGCATTGCGGGGCCTGATCGGCAGATCGTAAGAGTGAACCAGTTAGAAGAGCTCTTCCTCGAGATCCATCAGGGTGGCGCTGCCGGCGTTGACGCTGGCGGCCAGGGCCTGTGCCTGGGGCAACAAACGGGCGAAATAGAAGCGCGCCGTCTTGACCTGGCCCCTGTAGAAGTCGTCTTCGCCGGTTTTCGGCAGTGCCACCGAGGCCGCCCTGGCCCACATATAGGCGTAGGCCACATAACCGAACAGGTGCAGGTATTCCACCGAGGCGGCGCCGGGCGCGTGGGGGTCATCCTTGCTCGCGGCGATCATCTTCGCGGTGGTGTCTTTCAGGCGCCGCAGTTCGGTCGCCAGCGGCCGCACGAACTCGGCCATCTCCTCGCGATCGATTTCCGCATCGATAAACTTCTGCACGTCCGCGGCGAACAGATCGAAGAAGGCGCCGCCGTTGGCGACCGTCTTGCGACCCGCCAGGTCCAGGGCCTGGATGCCGTTGGTGCCCTCGTAGATCTGGGTGATGCGCACGTCGCGCACCAGCTGCTCCTGGCCCCACTCACGGATATAGCCGTGGCCGCCGAAGACCTGCTGGCCGAGCACGGTGCACTCCAGGCCCTTGTCGGTGAAGAAGGCCTTGGCCACCGGCGTCAGCAGCGCCACCATCGCCTCCGCGTGTTTCCTCTCCTCGCCCTCGCCGAACTTGGCGATATCCAGCCACCGGGCCACATAGGTGGAAAGCGCGCGGCCGCCGCCGATCAGCGCCTTCTGGGTCAGCAGCATGCGGCGCACGTCCGGGTGCACGATGATCGGGTCCGCGGCCTTGTCCGGCTGCCGCGCACCGGCCGGGGAGCGGCTCTGGATGCGGTCGCGGGCGTATTCCAGTGCGTTTTGATAGGAGCGCTCGGAGGCGCCCAGGCCCTGGATGCCGACACCCAGGCGCTCGTAGTTCATCATCGTGAACATGGCGGCCAGGCCCTTGTTCACCTCGCCCACCAGCCAGCCCTGGGCGCCGTCGAAATTCATCGCGCAGGTGGCGGAGGCCTTGATGCCCATCTTGTGCTCGATGGAGCCACAGTTGACCGCATTGCGCTCGCCGAGACTGCCGTCTTCATTGACCAGGTATTTCGGTACCAGGAACAGGGAGATGCCCTTCGGACCCGCCGGTGCGTCCGGCAGCTTGGCCAGCACCAGGTGAATGATGTTTTCGGACAGGTCCTGGTCGCCGCCGGTGATAAAGATCTTGCTGCCGGTAATGCGGTAGCTGCCGTCTGCCTGCGGCTCCGCCCTGGTGCGGATTAGCCCTAAGTCGGTGCCGGCGTGGGGCTCGGTCAGGTCCATGGCGCCGGCCCAGCTGCCCTCGTACATCTTCGGCAGATATTTCTGTTTCAGCGCCTCGCTGGCGTGGGCGTCGATGGCCAGGCAGGCACCGGCGGTCAGCACCGGGTAGAGGGCGAAGGAGATATTGGCGGAGTTGATCATCTCCTCCACCTGGGCGCCGAGCATCTTCGGCATGCCCATGCCGCCGTACTCGGGGTTGCCCAGCAGCGAACCCCAGCCGCCCTCGCAGAAGGTGGCGTAGGCCTCCGGGAAGCCCTTGGGCGTGGTGACGACGCCGTCGTTCCAGTGGCAGCCCTCTTCGTCGCCGCTGCGGTTGATCGGGTCCAGGGTGTTGGCCGCCAGCTTGGCCATCTCCTCCAGGATCGCGTCGGCGGTCTCGCGATCCACCGCGCCTGCCAGCCCGGGCAGGCGCGCCCAGAGTTGATCCGCGGCAAATACCTCGTGCAGCAGGAAGTGCATCTCCCGCAGTGGCGCCTTGTAGTCGGCCATGCTCCCGGTCCTCATTCAAGTGTTTCAAACGGTTGTTTGAATCTAGGCGCGAAGCGGGGGATTGTCAACTGTGCAGGCGGACTGAAGGCGGGAATTGATCCGCCCTTCCATGTCTTCGGCGGGCACCGCGGGCGAGCACAAGGTTCGCCCCTACAGATCGAGAATCCCGGCGCCTAGCCGGCCAGGAGCGGGGTCGGGTCCAGGTGTTCGGCGGCACTGCGGTGGTCGGCATTCTCGTCGAACGGCAATGTGCCCAGCAGCGGTGCCGGCAGCAGGGCCTTCAGGGTGGCCAGGTTCTCGTCCGGCCGCGCCATGCCCTCGCGAACAAAGTTCGCGACCCAGCCCGCCAGCTGCAGGCCGTCGCGGCGGATTGCCTCGGCGGTCAGCAGCGCGTGGTTGATACAGCCGAGCCGCATGCCCACCACCAGGATGACCGGAATATTCAACTCCTGTGGCAGCTGCGACAGGAAGGCTCGAGGACCGAGGGGGGTGCGCCAGCCACCGGCGCCCTCGATCAGCACCAGGTCTGCCCCGGCGCTCATGACGCCGCGGCAGACGCCGGCCATGCGCCCCAGGTCCAGCCGCTTGCCCGCCTCCATCGCGGCAATGTGCGGGGCTATGGCCGGTTCCAGCGCGAAGGGATTCACCTGCTGGTAGGGCAGATCCAGGGTCATAGCCTCCTGCAATAGCAGGGCATCGGCGTTGCGCAGGCCGTCGAGGGTGCGTTCGCAGCCGGACGCGACGGGTTTCACCGCCGCAGTTTCCAGTCCCCGCGCCGCGGCACTTCTGAGCAGCGCTGCGGTCACATAGGTCTTGCCGACTTCGGTGTCGGTGCCGGCGACGAAATAACAGTGGGACACGGTGAATCTCCAAATCTTGCCAGTTTTTTATTGACGCCTCTTTAAACGTCGTCTACTTGATGATAAGTTACCCATATAGAGCGATTTTTAACCATTTTCGAGAGTTCTTTCGATCCCGCGTTAGGATAATTGCCTAGAAAATTCCCCCGGTGCGCGCCGGGCGCGCGGCGAAAGACAACGCTGTCAAAACAAATTTCCCCCAGCGGGATGAACGGCAGGGAAGCTACCGGAACTACGGAAAAACCGACAACTATCAAACAAACTGCTTGCTGAGACCATGCGATACCTGACTTTTGCCCTGCTGATGTTGGCGCCGCTGTTCGCCTCCGCCACGATCAAACCCGTCGACCAGGTGGTCGTCTACAAATCCAAGGGACTGATGCAACTGAAACGCGATGGCCGTGTGGTCAAGAGCTACAAGGTGGTGTTCGGCGAAAACCCCAAGGGCCACAAGGTCCAGCAGGGCGATGAGCGCACCCCCGAGGGTCGCTACACCCTCGACTGGAAGAACCCCAACAGCCGCTTCTACCGCTCTATCCATATCTCCTACCCGAACAAACGCGACCGCGCCCGCGCGGCCAGGCTGGGGGTGAATCCGGGCGGCGACATCATGATCCACGGCATGAAGCCGCAGTGGCAGGGGATGGAGAAATATCTGCAAAAGATGAACTGGACCGACGGCTGCATCGCGGTGACCAACCGGGAGATGGACGAGATCTGGGCGATGGTGAAGACGCCGACGCCGATTGATATCTATCCCTGATCTCGGGACTCGGGACTCGGGACTCGGGACTCGGGACTCGGGACTCGGGACTCGGGACTCGGGACTCGGGACTCGCAGCATTAAACACCTTATCGGAGCGGCGGGGCGGCCATCCGCCCCGCCGCTCCTAAATTGAGTCCCCCAACCGCCCCGGCACTTTTCGCCAGTTTCAGATAGATCACCTCGTAACTGGCCGGCAGGCCGGCTTCGGTGCGCAGCACTTCATAGGCCTCCGCCAGGCCGCGCAGCTTCTCCCGGGTCGCCAGACCGCGTCCGGCGTCGCGATTCACATTGTGCGCGCCGATACTCTTCAGCTCCCGCATCAGCTCGCGCACGCTGTCAAAGTGCAGCACCCGCTCCTCGGCTCGCAGCTCGCCCGGCAGTCCGTTCCCGGCGGCGGCTCCCATCCACTCCCCCTGCGGCAGGAAGCGGTTGACGTGCACGCCGCCGTCCACCTTGGCCCAGCTGTCTTTCAGTTCGCGCAATGTGCCCGGCCCCAGTGTCGCCACCAGGCAGCGGCCGCCATCCGCCAGGACCCGTTTCAATTCCCCGAACAGCTGCGGCAATCCGTAGCACCACTGCAGCGCCATGCTGGAGAAGACCAGGTCCACACTGCCGTCCGCCAGGGGCAATTGCTCGGCGTCGGCGGCGATATGGAAGTCCGCCAGCGGGCGCTGCGCGCGCGCGTACTGCAGCATGCCCTCGGCCAGGTCCAGGGCGATGATCCGCGCCTGCGGAAAGCGCCGGCGCAGCAGTTCACTGCCGTAGCCGGTGCCACTGCCGAGGTCGAGGATGGTCTTCGGCGCCCAGGTGCCATCCGCCTCGCCGAGCAGCTGGCGGCAGACGGCGCGCTGCAGGTGCGCGGCGGCGTCGTAGCTCTGCGCGGCGCGACCGAAGGATCTGGCCACGGCGCTCTTGTCGAACGGGGATTCGTCGGGCTGAGGCGGGCGAACACAAGGTTCGCCTCTACGGAGCTGGCTCAGAAAGTCACTTAACTTCTGCGCGATCGATTCGGGCTGGGAAATCTGCGGCGCGTGGCCGCAGCCGGGCAATACTTCGACGGTTGCACCCAGGTCGCGGATTTTCTTCGCGGCCGTGGCGGGCACCAGCGCATCCCGCTCGCCGAACAGGTACAGCGCCGGCACCGGAATATCCTTCAGGGTTTCGCGGTTGTCCAGGCGCCCGAGACAGTCCAGCGCCTCCAGCCAGGCGCCGTCTATCGACGGCGGCCGCCACTGCTTCAGTTGTTTCAGAACCGCGCGCACGGCGACGTCGCCGCGGGCCTGCAGGCCGCAGAATTTTCCCCAGGTCGATTCGGGCTCATCGCCCATCGAATCGCGGAATGCGGCGAAGGTTTCTCGATCCATACCGGGCCAGTCGCCGCGCTGTACGAAGCTGGCATTGGCGGCGATGGTGATCAGTCCGGAAATTTTTTCCTGCCCGGGCACTGCCGCCAAGCGCGCGGCGAGCATGCCGCCGAGGGAGTGACCGACCAGCAGGCAGTCTTGCGGCAGCCTGTCGTAGAGCTGCCGGAGAAGCGCTTCACCTTCGGGCCAGGGCTGGCCGGAACTGCCACCGAAGCCGGGCAATTCAAGCACTGCAACCGACCCGCAGGGGCGAGCCTTGTGTTCGCCCACAGAGCCGGCCGACAGCACATCGAGCAGCGGCTGCCAGATACGCCCGTCACAGCCCCAGCCGTGCACGAATACCAGGTTCACGATGCCACCGCTGCTTTTGTGGGAATGACCCGCAGGGATTCGGCCAGCGCCAAAAGCAGTTGATCTATCTGCTCCTCGCTGTGACTGGCACTCAGCGTAATGCGCAGCCGCGCAGTACCGGCCGGCACCGTCGGCGGCCTGATTGCACCGACCAGGAAACCGCGCCGTTGCAGCTCTGCGGCGACGGTCATTACCGTTTTCTCGCAGCCGAGCAGCAGCGGCTGTATCGCGCTGGCGGATTGCGCCAGCGGCAGGTCGAGCGCCGCCGCGCGCGCGCGGAAGAATTCGATATTGCGGCCGAGGCGCTCGCGCAACTCCGGCTCCCGCTGCATCACCTCGATCGCCGCCAGGCAGCCGGCGGCCACCGCCGGCGGCATGCCGGTGGTGTAGATATAGGGGCGCGCGAACTGCACCAGGTAGTCGATCAGTTCCCGCGAGCCGGCGACAAAGGCGCCGGCGTTGCCGGCGGCCTTGCCCAGCGTACCCATCATCACCGGCGCATCGCCCTGGCCCAACCCCGCCGCAGCGATGCTGCCGGCCAGCGGCAGCTCCGCGCTGCCCACTCTTCCCCCCATGGTGCCGAAGCCGTGGGCCTCGTCCACCATCAGCCAGGCATTGTGCTTGCGGCACAGGGCCGACATCTCCGCCAGCGGCGCCAGATCGCCGTCCATGCTGTAGACGCCGTCCACCGCCACCAGGGTGTTGCCGCCGCTCTGCGCCGCGCGCTCGAGCTGCCGCTCCAGGCTCTCCGGGTCGCTGTGGGCAAAACGCAGGCTGGCGGCGCCGCAGAGGCGCGCGCCGTCGATCAGCGAGGCATGATTGAGTCTGTCGGAGATGATGTTGTCACCGCGGCCCACCAGTGCGCAGATGGTGCCGATATTGGCCATATAGCCGCTGGAGAACACCAGCGCCGCCTCGCGGCCGGTAACTTCGGCAATGGTGTCCTGCAGCCGCCGGTGAATCTGCAGGTGGCCGTTGACCAGGTGCGAGGCGGTGGCGCCGGCGCCCAGTCCGGCGCCCGCCTGTTGCGCGGCGATCACGTCCGGGTGGGTGGCCAGGCCCAGGTAGTCGTTGCTGCTGAAGGTCAGCAGTTCGCGCCCGTCCACGAGCGCCCGCGGCCCCGGCGCGGCGTCCAGGGTCTTCAGCTCGCGGTAGAGATTGCGGCTCCGCCGTTCATCGAGGCGCCGGCGCAGCGTCTCGGTCAGTGTCATTTTGACGCGTCGTAAAAGTAAGGATCGTTCTGCTGTTCGGCAATCTGCGCAGTCAGTTCGGCTTCCATCTCGGCCTCATCGGCGTACTGCTGGTACTCCTCCGGCTTGATACCGAGGCGCGCGAACAGCTGCATATCCTTGTTGGTTTCCGGGTTGCCGGTGGTCAGCAGTTTCTCGCCGTAGAAAATGGAGTTGGCGCCGGCGAGGAAGGCCAGGGCCTGCATCTCGTCGTTCATGGACTCGCGGCCGGCGGAAAGCCGTACGTGGGATTTCGGCATCATGATGCGGGCCACGGCGATGCAGCGGATAAACTCGAACGGGTCCAGGTCGTCGTTTTCCGCCAGCGGTGTGCCGGCCACTTTCACCAGCATATTGATGGGCACCGATTCCGGATGATCCGGCAGGTTGGCCAGCTGCATCAGCAGGCCGGCGCGGTCCTTCTCCCCTTCACCCAGACCGATGATGCCGCCGGCGCAGACCTTCATGCCCGCCGCGCGCACATTCGCGAGGGTATCCAGACGGTTCTGGTAGGTGCGGGTGGTGATGATCTCACCGTAGTATTCGGGAGAGGTGTCCAGGTTGTGGTTATAGTAGTCGAGGCCGGCGTCCGCCAGTTCCTGCGCCTGGTCGTCGCTCAGCATGCCCAGGGTCATGCAGGTCTCCAGGCCCAGGGCCTTCACTTCGCGTACCATCTGGGTCACATAGGGCATGTCCTTCTTCTTCGGCGAACGCCAGGCGGCGCCCATGCAGAAGCGGGTGGCGCCGCTAGCCTTGGCCGCGCGGGCCTCCTCCAGCACCTTCTCCACCTTCATCAACTGCTCCCGCTCCAGGCCGGTGTCATAGCGGGCGCTCTGGGGGCAGTAGGCGCAGTCCTCGGGGCAGGCGCCGGTCTTGATGGAGCACAGGGTGCTGACCTGCACCCGGTTCGCATCAAAGTGCTGGCGGTGCACCTGCTGGGCGGTGAACAGCAGGTCGTTGAACGGCAGCGCGAACAGGTCCAGTACCTGCTGGCGGGTCCAGTCGTGACGGATGGCGGCTAGGGGCATTTGCTGGGCGGCGGTCACTGGGCTTAATCTCTCTTGTTGCTTTTGGGGCGGCGCCGGGCGCCGGCAAAACAGACTGGCCAGTTTAGCGGTGGCCGGATTGCTGTCAACCGAATGGCCAGGGAATGGTTTACAGGACGATTTCGCACTTTCTGTCACAGGCCTCGGCGCCCCGGCTGGCGCTCTGCCTGCTGTGCGGCGACGGCGCCCGTCACGGCGGCCTCTGCGCACCCTGCACCGCCGAACTCCCCTGGCTGCACCTGGCCTGCCGCCGCTGCGCCCTGCCCCTGCCGGTAGTGGGCGATTGCCCCCGCTGCCTGCAGCAGCCGCCCGGTTTCCACAGCGCCCGCGCCGCCTGGCACTACGCCTTCCCGATCGGCCAGTTGGTGCAGCGCTTCAAGTACCGCGGCGACCTGGCCGCCGGCCACAGCCTGGCGCAGCTGGCCGCAGTCCATATCCAGCCGCCGGGGGAGGTGCCGGACCTGCTGGTACCGGTGCCGCTGCACTGGCGCCGCTACTGGAGCCGCGGTTTCAACCAGGCGCAGCTGATCGCCGAGGAGTGGAGCCGCCACTGGCGGATTCCGGTGGACGCGCGCCTGCTGCGCAAGCTGGCCGCCGGCGATACCCAGCAGCAGCTGAAGCGGGCCCAGCGGCTGCGCAACCTGGGCCGCAGTTTTGCGGTGCGCAAACCGGTGGACGGCCTGCATATCGGCCTGGTGGACGATGTGATTACCACCGGTGCCACCCTGGAGGCGGCCACCCGCGCCCTGCTCGAGGCGGGCGCGGCGCGGGTCAGCGCCTTTGCGCTGGCCAGAACCCCCTGACTGCTCGGCCCGACAGGAGATGGACCGAAGTAGACAATCCCGTCACAATAGCGGCCTTTTGCCAGGCTGGTACCGGCGTCTCAATCGGGACCGGCGCTGCTAGCAGCCTGTCGGGCTTTCCCTCGCGACGAGCGCCTAAGTCCGACAGGCTGCTAGGGTTTTAATTAGTGACTAGTCGCTCGCGCTCCGTTGCCGCGAGCCGGGGAATTCAGCGATGAGTGAATACAAGCTGCCGCGGGGCATAGTGATCAGCGGCACCGGGCTGTGGACGCCGCCGGAGTCCATCAGCAACGAGGAGCTGGTGGATGCCTACAATGCCCACGCAGAACTCTACAACCGCAAACATGCGGCGGAGATAGAGGCCGGCGAACTGGCCGCAAAACCCGAGTCCTCGGCGGAATTTATCGAGAAGGCTTCGGGCATCAAGAGCCGCTACGTGGTCAGCCGCGAGGGGATTCTGGACCCGGAGCGCATGCGCCCCTACCTGCCGGAGCGCGCCGACGACGAGCTGTGCCTGCAGGCGGAGATGGGCCTGAAGGCGGCCAGGCTGGCGCTGGAGAAGGCCGGCAAGAAGCCGGAAGACATCGACATGGTCATCGTCGGCGCCTCCTATCTGCAGCGCGCCTACCCGGCCATCGCCATCGAGATACAGGGCGCCCTGGGCATCGACGGCTTCGCCTTCGATATGGAAGTGGCCTGTTCCTCGGCCACTTTTTCCCTGCAGCGTGCGGTGGATGCGATCAGTGCGGGCAGCGCGCGCGCAGTGCTGGTGATCAACCCGGAGCTGACCTCGCCGCAGGTGGATTTCACCGATCGCGACAGCCACTTTATCTTCGGCGACGTGGCCGTGGCCAGCGTGGTGGAGCGGCGCGAGACCTGCGCGGCGGATACCGCCTGGGAGGTGCTCGGCACCAAAGCGAAGACGGTGTACTCCAACAATATCCGCTCCAACTTCGGCTACACCGCCCGCGCCGCCGACGTGGATCCCTTCGGCCCCGGCAAGCTGTTCCGCCAGAACGGCCGCAAGGTGTTCAAGGAGGTCTGCCCGATGGCGGCCGCGCATATCGAGGACCACGTGCGCGAGGCCGGCAGCGAGCCGGCCGAAGTGCGCCGCTACTGGCTGCACCAGGCCAATATCAACATGAACAACCTGATCGCGAAGAAGCTGATGGGCGACGGCGCCAGTGAGGAACGCGCACCGATCGTGCTGGACCGCTATGCCAACACCGGCTGCGCCGGTTCGGTGATCGCATTCAACCTGCACAGCGACGACCTGCAGCCGGGCGACCGCGGGGTTATCTGCTCCTTCGGCGCGGGCTACTCGATCGGCAGCCTGGTGGTGGAAAAGATCGCGCTCTGATCCTCCGCCGCAAGCAAAAAAGGCCGGGATATTCCCGGCCCTTTCATTTCCCTGCAACAGTCTTTATCGATTGCCGTCCGCGCGATCCAGCCGCAGCGCATAGCAGCCATAGGCGGCAAAGCGCAGCAGCGCGAAGTCGATATCGTCCCGCGCAAAATACCCTGCCACTTCCCTCTCTATCTGCTCCGCTCTCACCAACTTCGCAGCCACTATGTCCTCTTCCGCACTGTAGGCGCGCAGCACCAGTTGCGCCCCGGCTTTCCAGTAGTCCTCGGCACTGTTGTTCGGTACAGGCAATTCAATTGATGTCTCCGGCCTTTCGTCAGGTCTCGCCAGCACGAAAACCGGCCCGTACTCTTTGTAGGGTCCCGGGCGGCTGAAGGGACAGTAGCTCGCCAGGAGAATCCTCTCACCCGGCCGCGCCCGCCGCAGGGCATCGCGACAGGGCTCGCCGCCCTCGGCGACCAGCTGGCGCACCGGCTGGCCCAGGTCGTCCAGTCCAGTCTCCCTGACTCTGCGCAAGAAATTTTCACGGATTGGGGTTAAGGTGTAGGTCATGGCTGCGCGCTTCCCGATTGCTGTGGAAGAGGCAGGTTAGCGAATGGCGGCCGCCTGGACCGGCCGGATCCGGAAGCCGCACTGGAAAAATCGAGTGGCGAATGGGCCGCTATTTCTCCCCCTGCGCGTCCAGTTCCCGTAGCAGCTTCTCCCCCCAGGCCAGCCAGGTCTTCTCCGCCTCAATACCCAGCAGCAGTGTCTGGTGTGCGAGCCAGAAGCGCTGCTGCAGCTCGGGATCGCTGTTCAGCACCTTCTCGTTCTGCTCCATGTAGCTGTCCAGCAGCGCGCGGTGCTGGTCCAGCTGCCGCTGCACCGCCTCGCGCGCCTGCTCGCGGCTCAAATGGTGGCCGGCGAACAGCCGGATCAGGAAGGGCTCACGGATCTTCTGTGCCGGCGCCGGCTGCTGCACCCAGTCCCGCAGCGCCTGGCGGCCGCTCCCGGTCAGGCTGTAGATCTTCTTGTCCGGCTTGCCGGCCTGGGGCTGCTCGGTGCAGTCCAGCAGGCCCTCCTCGTGCAGCCTGTGCAGCTCGCGGTACATCTGCTGGTGGCTGGCACTCCAGAAGTGGGACACGCTGCGCTCGAAGCGGCGCTTCAGGTCGTAGCCGCTGCCGGGCTCTATATCCAGCAGGGTCAGGACGGCGTAGCGCAGGGACATGGGAACTCCAGCCAGGTTATGCAAAGAGTTGCATATTAATCCCTGGAGATAGCGCTGGCCATGCGGCTATCAGGGCAAAATTAAAATATCCAGATTACGAACAACTGTAACAATAGGATGGTTATATCGACATTGCGATTATATTGATATGAAAGACTAGCTTTTGCACAACTTGTGGATATAATCGCCTGCCGTAATTGGCCGCGGCTCCCGGAGCCGCGGTTTGTTGTTTTTGAGAGTTGTACCCATGTCCGCCCCAGCCTCCGCCACCCCGACAGTTCCGGAAACCGCCGCCGAAAGCGCCGTGAGCACGCCCTCGCGCCGCCGCGAGCTGATGCTGGATATCTTTGCAATGAACAGCTTTTCCTGGGCCATCGCCGTGCCCATCGAACTGGTGCTGGCGGGCATGAGCTGGCAGGAGCACCTGAAGGTGCGGCTGCTGGCGGTAGTCTTCAACACGGTAATCGCGCGGCCCTTCAGCCTTTACCGCAACTGGGTGGTCGGCCGCATCAAAGGCCGCGGTGCGCTGAACGCCTACCTGGTGGACACCTTCGTGTTCCTGAGCTTCCAACTGCCGCTGTACCTGAGCAACATGTATCTCGGCGGCGCCAACTGGGCGGAGATGGCCACCGCCAGCATCACCTTTATGCTGATCGCCGGCGCCCTGGGCCGCCCCTACGGAATTTATCTCGACTGGCTGCGCCGGATATGGATTAATAGGCGGCCGCTTATAGAGCCCCGCGCGCTCGCCTGAGAGAGATAGAGATAGAGGATAGGACTGTGTTGACCAACGCCATCGAAAACAGCGCAATGACCCTGGGCGTGGTCGCCGGCACTGCCACCGACACCCGTTTTGGGCTGGAATTCCTCGCCGCGCGGCAACTGCGCGGCATCGGCGTCTCCCTGTCCGCCTCCCCCCAGGCGCAGACCCAGCTGCAGGCACTGAGCCGCGACGCCCTGACCCGGCAGCTGATCGGCGCCATCGAGGACCTGCACCGGGCCGGCGCCGAGGCGGCGATGATCTACTGCAACTCATTGTCCGGCGCCGTGGATATGGCCGCGGTGAAGGCGGCCGCGCCGATCGAGGTGGTGTCCCCGCTGGAGGTCTACGCGGAACTGACCCAGCGCTACCGCAACTTCGGCCTGCTGGCGGCCAACTGCCAGAGCTGCGCCAATATCGAGCGCGAGATACTCGCCCGCAACGAGACCGCCAAGGTAATCGGCATCGGCAACCTGCAGATCGTCGAGGATATCGAGGACGGCGTGGCGCCGGAGAAGATAGTGCAGCAGCACGCCCTGGACGACCTGGTCGCGGCCCTGGTGAAGAGCGGCGTGCAGATACTGATTCTCGGCTGCACCCACTTCGACTACTTCTACCGCGAGCTGCTCGCCCACTGCGACGGCATCCGCCTCTTCCTGCCCTCCGAGCGGATGCTGCAGCTGTTGCAGGAGCGGTTGCCGCAGGCGGCCTAGCCCAGGCACCGAGCCAGTTAGTACCTGCGTACCCGGCACCTGGCATACCGAAACAAATTTCACTTGTGTGCGCCACCGGATTGCAGTATCAATTCTCCCTGAAACCGACGGAGGCAATTCCCTAAAAACATAAAATGCGGGCTGCTGGATTTAGCCCGCACCAACACAAGTGGTAACAAGGATGAACAAGACCATTTTCCACCGGGGGGAGATTTCACCCTGTCCCGGCCTGCGCGCCGTCCGTTCCGCGCGCCTGCTCCTCACCTGCACCCTGCTGCCGGCGGCGGCCTCCGCGGCTCCCCTCTCACTGACCGAAACCCGGATCGCACTGCTTTGGCCGGCAACACTCGGCGCCGCGCTGCTGGTCGTGTCCGCCGTCGCCCTGGCGCTGTGGCTGCGCCTGCGCCGGAGGACCGCCGAGGGTGAACGGCGGGCCTTCGTATTGAAAGAGGACAACAGCAGGATTCACCGCCAACTGCAGTCCTACGGCAGTGAGCTGTCCAATCGCGAGCGCCAGTTGGCCGAGGCGCGCGAAAATCTCGAGCAGCAGCGCCAGGAGAAATCCGATCTGCTGGCAATCATCGGTCACCACCTGCGCCAGCCCCTGGACGCCCTGCACAGCACCCTCAATCTGTTGGCGCGCAGCGGCACCGCCGAGTCCATCCGACTGGTGGAAATGGCGCAGCGCCAGCTGCAGACGGCGATAAGGTCACTGGAGGAGATCCAGCGCTGCGACCGGCTGGAAACCGTGGAGCTGAAATTGCCCGCCGAGCAGCCCGCCCGGAAAGCCGCCAGCCTGTCGATACTGCTGGTGGAGAGCGACAGCAGCGAGTCGCTGCGCAGCACCCTGGAGGCCCGCGGCCACAGGGTGCAGCGGGAGAACAACGGTGTCGACGGCGCCGATGCGGCTCTGCAGAAACGTTTCGACCTGGTACTGATCGACAGCCACCTGCCGCTGATGGACGGCGTCGAGGCGACCCAGAAGATCCGTCGCGGCGGCGGGCGCGAGCTGCCGGTCTTCGCCCTGCTCAGCGAGCCCAAGCCGGGAGACAGGGAGCGCTACCAAGCCCGTGGCCTCACCGGCGTGCTGGCGCGACCGGTGTCCGACTACCAGCTGCAGCAGCTGCTCAACTGGACGGCGCGCCGCGGGGGCGGCGAGGTCGAGGAGAAGAAGGAGAGACAGGCGCGCCCCACCCGCCTGCTGAACACCGATACCCTGTGCCGGCAGCGGGAAACCCTGGGCCACCTGCCGTTTGCGCAACTGCTCAGCGATCGCGCCGCCACTCTGCCGAAGAGAACCACGGCCCTGACCAGCGCCCTGACCGGACGCCATTGGCCGGACGCCAAACAGCAGGCCCAGGCGATCGCCGCCAGCGCCGAGGAAATCGGCCTGGAGGCGGCAGCTGCGCGCCTGCGCGCCCTGGCCGCGCGACTGTCCATCGACAGCGAGCGGGAATACTGCCGCCACCAGCGCACCGAGCTGCTGAACCTGATGCGCGCGTCAGTGCAACAGTTGAAGGTCTGGCGGGAACAGAATGTGCAGACCGAGTGGGCGTTGAAGTGAGTGCGCCGGCGGCTGAAGTGAACCTTGAATATCCGCCGGCCGCCCGCACACTATTGGACTGATATCCTGCGAGAAGAAAAAACCATGTCCGAGCAGTTTCCCACCAGGACCCAGGAAGCCCGCGAGCAGAGCGGGCGCGACCTGGCCACCCTGGTCTACCTGATCCAGGCCATCAGCCTGTTTACCGCCGTGCCCTTTTTTGTCGCTGTGCTGATCAACTACGTCAAGCGCGGCGACGTGCGCGGCACCCTGGCGGAATCCCACTTCCGCTGGCAGATACGCACCTTCTGGTTCTGGCTGTTGTGGACGGTGATCGGTTCGTTGACCTGGTGGGTGCTGGGCCTGGGCTTCCTGATCCTGGGCATCGCCTGGGTGTGGGCCGTCTACCGGGTGATCCGCGGCTGGTTGACACTGGCGGATAACCGCCCCGCCTATTGATTTCAGTTTTGCCCATCACCTTGTAGGAGCGGCGGACGGCCGCCCCGCCGCTCCTACATAAAATGACTCTGTTTAGAAATTGCCGCTCAGCGCCAGCATAAACAGGTCCGGCGGCAGCAGCTGGCCGTTGACCTGCAACTGGCCCCGCTCCACCTGCAGGTGCATCTGCAGTTCGCCGTTGTTCTCCATCAGCAACCCGTACTGGCGCAGCATCATCGCCTGCCCCACCAGCGGCGACTGCATCAGCGCCTGCTCCGCAGCGCTGAAGGTCAGAGTACCGGTCAGGGGCGCCAGCCACTGGTCCGCGGCGCTGTCCGTCCGCCGCGCCCGCGCCGGCATGCCACGCCAGTCGATATCCGCATCCACCAGCACGGGCCCGTTGTGGGACTGCACCGCCAGTTGCTGCTGCAGCAGCAGGGGCCGCCCCATCGTCTGTTGCCAGTTGCGATCGACCGCGGGCGCCAGTGCACGCAGGTAGTGCACCAGATCCGCCGCGGCCACCTGCGGCAGGGTCATCTGTTGCTGCAGCGAGGTCACCGGGGTGGCCGACTGCACCTGGGGCAGTTGCAGGTCGCTGACCAGCTTCAGCGCGCCCGAGGCCAGCTGCTCCAGGGTCAGCTGCAGGCTGATATCGCGCAGCTCCAGCGGGCCCGACTCGGACTCGGCGCGCAACAGCGACAGCCGGAGCCTGGCTTCGCCTCCCTCGCCGGGAACATATTCGAATTCGCCGCTGGCCGGCTCGGTGTAGAGTTTTTCCAGACCGCCGCGGGTGTGGCGGACCGAGCCCAGTTCCAGGGTGCCGGTCAGCAGGGCGCCGCTGTAGTCGGTCTCGATCAGCACCTCGCCGCCGTCGAACGCCAGTTCGCCGTTGCTGTCGCTGCGGGTAAAGGGCTCCAGGCGCAGGGTATTGACGACGCTGTTGTCCGCGCCTACCAGGGATTCCAGTACCAGCGGGCTGCGCTCCAGGCGGCCGTAGAGCTGCCCCAGCTGCGCGCGCAGCTGCGGCGCCATAGCCTCCGGGGACAGGCGGGTCTCGCTGTAGACGACGCCGAGCCGCGGGCCGCGGGCGGTGAACAGCAGCGGGCCGTGCTGGATTTCGCTGTGCAATTCTGTCGGCCCCTCCGGGCTGTCCACCCGGGTGCTGGTCTCGGCGCCGAACCAGCCGCGCCGGTATTGTGCGGTGTCGCCGCCCTGCAGCCTGCCCAGCTGCTGTTTCCAGATCTCCTCCACCTTGGGACCAATAAAGCCCGGTGCGGCCAGGGCGGTGGCGACGGCGAGGCCGAGGAGGGAGAAGAGGGACAGGCGCAGTAGTTTCATGGCGAAAATTCGTTGCGAAATCAGTGCGCCGATCTTAGCAGATTCTCTGCGGCAGGGTCGCGACGGGACAGGATCTCGTAGGAGCGGCCCATGGCCGCGATCGATGTCCGGGGAAAATGCAGCGTCCGATCGCGGCCATGGGCTCCTACAGAGAAGGGACTCAGCCGGCCAGTGCCCTGGCCACGCGGGAATTGCTCTCGCGCCCCAGTTCGGCGGAGATAAAGTTGCCGGCTTCCGCCAGCAGTTTCAGGTCCACGCCGGTGTCTATGCCGAGGCCGTTCAGCAGGTAGAGCACATCCTCGCTGGCCACGTTGCCCGACGCCCCTTTCGCGTAGGGGCAGCCGCCGAGGCCGGCCACGGCCGAGTCCACCACCGCGATCCCCATCTGCAGCGCCGCGTAGATATTCGCCAGCGCCTGGCCGTAGGTATCGTGGAAGTGCACCGCCAGCTTTTCCACTGGCACCCTCGAAGTAACCTGCCCGATCATGCGCTTGGCCGCCTCCGGAGTGCCCACGCCGATGGTGTCGCCGAGGGAGACCTCATAGCAGCCCATATCCAGCAGGGCGCCACTCACTTCGGCGACCTTGAGCGGATCTATGTCGCCCTCGTAGGGACAGCCGAGCACGCAGGACACATAGCCGCGCACCGGTATGCCGTCTTTCTGCGCCTGTGCCAGCAGCGGGCGGAAGCGCTCCAGGCTTTCGGCGATGGAGCAATTGATGTTTTTCTGCGTGAAGGTTTCGGAGGCGGCGCCGAACACCGCCACCTCGTCCGCCTTCGCCGCCAGCGCGCGCTCGTAGCCTTTCATATTCGGCGTCAGCGCACTGTAGACGGTGCCGGATCTTCTCTCGATGCCGGCCAGCACCTCCTCGCTCGCCGCCATCTGCGGCACCCATTTCGGGCTGACGAAGCTGCCGGCCTCGATCACCGGCAGGCCGCTGGCACTGAGGCGGTCGATCAGCGCTATGCGGGTGTCGACGGAGATGGGCTGCTTCTCGTTCTGCAGGCCATCGCGGGGGCCTACTTCGACCATTTTTACCTGTTTCGGAAGGTGCATTCTCACTCCCCCGTCGTGTTGTTTATGTAGGATGGGCAAAGGATCGCAGCGACGTGCCCATCTTCAGCGGTCCGATGGGCACACTGCGCTTTGCCCATCCTGCAAAAATTCATAGCTATTCTTCCGCGGCGAAGTCGACCAGCAGGCTGCCGCCGTCCACCAGCTCGCCCTCGGCGCAGAGAAACTGCTGCACGGTACCGGCGGCGGGCGCGCGCAGTGTGTGCTCCATCTTCATCGCCTCCATCACCAGCAACGACTGGTCCTTTTCCACCTGGGCACCCGGCTCCACCAGCAGTGCGATGATGGTGCCGTTCATCGGCGCCTCCAGGCCCTGGGCCCGCTCGCCGCTCTCGCCGATATCCGGTGGCAGCAGCTTGAATTCCACCTGGGTGCCGTCGATAAAGATGGCCCCGCCGTCCTCAGTATCCACGCTGGAGAAATTCACCCGGCGGCCGTCCACCAGCGCCAGCTCGCGCCCCTCCAGCGCGCGGAACTCCCCACTTTTGACATCACCCTCAAGGGCGTTGCACTGCCACCGGACGCCGTCGCCAGCGGCGACAAAAGTGATCTCGGCGTGCTGGCCGCGGTAGTCGATATTGTGCGCGCGCCGGGCGGCGAGGCCGGAGCGCCAGTTGTCGCCGCTGTGCCAGGGGGAGTGCGGATCCGCCGCGGGCGCCGATGCGCGCATATCCCGCCTCTCGCGCCGGTTCAGGTAGCCGGCGATGGCGGCGCATTTCAGCGGTGTCAGCTGCTGTTCCTGCTGCAGGATCTCCGCCTCGTAGTCCTCGATAAAGTGCGTGGACACGCGGCCGCTGGCGAAGGCGCCGTGGTTGATGACCCGGCGCAGGAACTCGATATTGTGGCGCACGCCGGCGATCTGGTATTGCTGCAGGGCGCGGTCCAGTTTCGCCAGGGCCTCCTTGCGGCTGCGGCCGTGGCAGATCAGCTTGGCGATCATCGGGTCGTAGTGCACGCTGATCTCGTCGCCGCTCTGTACGCCGGTATCCACGCGCACGCTCTCGCTCTCTTTCGGCGGGCGGTGGCGGACCAGCTTGCCTGTGGCCGGCAGGAAGTCGTTGTCCGGGTCCTCGGCGTAGATGCGCACCTCGAAGGCGTGGCCGAGAATGGAGAGGTCGTCCTGCTGCAGCGGCAGCGGCTCGCCGGCGGCGACCGCCAGCTGCCAGGCCACCAGGTCCTGGCCGGTGATCATCTCGGTGACCGGGTGCTCCACCTGCAGGCGGGTATTCATCTCCATGAAATAGAAGGCACCGCTGGCGTCCAGCAGGAACTCCACCGTGCCGGCACCCACGTAGCCGATTGCGTGGGCGGCGCGCAGGGCGGCCTCGCCCATGCGCGCGCGCAGGTCTTCGCTGAGCCCCGGCGCCGGCGCCTCCTCGACCACCTTCTGGTGGCGGCGTTGCACCGAGCAGTCGCGCTCGAACAGGTAGACGCCATTGCCCTTCTGGTCGCAGAACACCTGGATTTCCACATGGCGCGGACTGAGTACATAGCGCTCCAGCAGCATCAGGTCGTCGCCGAAGGCATTCATCGCCTCGCGCTTGGCGGCCTCCAGGGCGCTGTGGAATTCCGCCGCACTGTCGACCCGGCGCATGCCCTTGCCGCCGCCGCCGGCGGCGGCCTTCAGCAGAACCGGGTAGCCAATGCGGTTGGCGTGGCCCTCGAGAATATCCGCATTCTGGTTGGTGCCGTGATAGCCGGGCACCAGCGGCACTTTGGCTTCCTCCATGATGCGCTTGGCAGCGGACTTGGAACCCATGGCGTCGATGGCTCCGGCGGGCGGGCCGACAAAGATGATGCCGGCGCTGTCGCAGGCGCGACAGAACTGGGCGTTTTCCGACAGGAAACCGTAGCCGGGGTGTATCGCGTCTGCGCCGGTTTGCTTTGCCGAGGCCAGCACCTTGTCGATATCCAGGTAGGAATCCCTCGCTGGCGCCGGACCCAGGCGCACCGCTTCATCGGCCAGCTGTACATGCAGTGCATCCGCGTCCGCATCGGAGTAGACGGCCACAGTGGCCACGCCGAGGCGGCGGGCGGTCTTGATGATGCGGCAGGCGATTTCGCCGCGGTTGGCAATTAACAGTTTGCGAATCATAAAAAGCTCGGGAGCGGAGTATTCAAAAAAAATCAGTCGTTGCTGCTCTTCATCCAGTTGGGCGCGCGCTTTTCGAGAAATGCGCCCAGCCCTTCCTGTCCCTCCGGGGATACGCGCACCGCGGCGATCAGCGCGCTGGTCTGTCCCTGCAGTTCCTCGTTGACCACACGGTTGGACATGGACATGGCCAGCTGCTTGGACATGGCCACCGCGCGCGGGCCGTTGTCGGTAATCGCATTCACCAGATTCTGCACCGTCAGGTCCAGTTCGCCCTCGGCGCAGACCTCCGATACCAGGCCGATCTCCCGCGCGCGCTCGGCTTCGATGCGCTCGGCGGTGACGAAATAGCGCCGCGCCTGGCGCGCGCCGATCGCGTTGATCACATAGGGGCTGATGGTGGCCGGCAGCAGGCCGATCTTCACTTCCGACAGGCAGAAGCTGGCGCGCTCGCTCGCCACCGCCATATCGCAGCAGCTCACCAGGCCCACACCGCCGCCGAAGGCGGCGCCCTGCACCCGCGCGATGGTCGGTGCCGGGAAGGTGTCCAGCTTGTGCAGCATGGCGGCCAGGGCGGCGGCGTCGCGGCGGTTTTCCTCCTCGGAATAATCCACCATGCGCTTCATCCAATTGAGGTCGCCGCCGGCGGAGAAGCTCTTGCCGTTCGCCGCCAGCACCAGCGCGCGAATTGCCGGGTTCTGCGACAGGCCCTCGAAGGTCTCGCCCAGTTCGCGGATCAGCTCGTCGTCGAAGGCGTTGTGGATTTCCGGCCGGTTCAGGGTGACCGTGGCCACGCCTTCGCTGTCGATTTCGGTCTGCAGTTTGATGGTCATAGTGAATTCCTTGATTTTTTTCGGGCGCCTTCTGTCCCTTTGTAGGAGCGGCGGGGCGGCCATCCGCCCATGGCCGCGATCAACCTATCCGGACTCCCTGGAATCCGATCGCGGCCATGGGCCGCTCCTACAGCGCAAATTTATCCCGAGTCCCGAGTCCCGAGTCCCGCAAAAGATTACATACGGAAGACGCCAAACCTGGTCTCTTCCGGCTCCCTGTGGCTCGCGGCGGCCAGGCAGAGGCCGAGCACGCGGCGGGTGTCCGCGGGATCTATCACGCCGTCGTCCCACAGGCGCGCGGAGGCGTAGTAGGGGTGGCCCTGGTGCTCGTAGGTCTCGACGATCGGCTGTTTGAATTCCCGCTCCTCCTCCTGACTCCAGGACTCGCCGCGAGACTCCATCTGGTCGCGCTTGACCTGGGCCAGCACGCCGGCGGCCTGTTCGCCGCCCATCACCGAGATGCGCGCGTTGGGCCACATGAACAGGAAGTTGGGGTCGTAGGCACGGCCGCACATGCCGTAGTTGCCGGCGCCGAAGGAGCCGCCGATCAGTATCGTGATCTTCGGCACCTTGGCGGTGGCCACCGCGGTCACCATCTTGGCACCGTGCTTGGCGATACCGCCGGCCTCGTACTGCTTGCCCACCATAAAGCCGGTAATGTTCTGCAGGAATACCAGCGGAATATGGCGCTGCGCACACAGCTCGATAAAGTGCGCGCCCTTCTGCGCGCTCTCGGCAAACAGGATACCGTTATTGGCGACGATGCCCACCGGGTAGCCGTGAATGCGCGCAAAGCCGGTCACCAGGGTGGTGCCGTAGAGGGCCTTGAACTCGTCGAACTCGGAGCCGTCGACGACGCGGGCGATAATCTCGCGCACGTCGTAGGGCTGGCGGGCGTCCTTCGGCACCACGCCGTAGATCTCCTCCGGCGGATAGATGGGCTCAATCGGTTTGCGGATATCCAGGCCGGGATTCACAACCCGGTTCAGGCGCGCCACCGAGCGGCGCGCCAGCTGCAGTGCGTGCACATCGTTGTTGGCATAGTGGTCGGACACGCCGGACGTGCGGCAGTGCACCTCGGCACCGCCCAGCTCCTCCGCCGACACCTCTTCACCGGTGGCGGCCTTCACCAGCGGCGGGCCGGCCAGGAATATCGTGGCCTGCTCCTTCACCATAATGGACTCATCGGCCATGGCCGGCACATAGGCGCCGCCGGCGGTGCAGCTGCCCATGACCACGGCGATCTGCGGAATATTTTTTGCCGACAGGTTGGCCTGGTTGAAGAAGATGCGCCCGAAGTGCTCGCGGTCCGGGAAGACGTCGTCCTGGCGCGGCAGGTTGGCGCCGCCGGAGTCCACCAGGTAGATACACGGCAGGTTGTTCTGCCCGGCGATGGCCTGGGCGCGCAGGTGTTTTTTCACCGTCAGCGGATAGTAGGTGCCCCCCTTTACCGTCGCGTCGTTGGCGACGATGACGCAGGGTTGGCCGGAGACTGTGCCGATACCGGTGATGATGCCGGCGGCGGGCACCTCCTCGCCGTAGACGTCGTGGGCGGCCAACTGGGAGAACTCCAGGAAGGGGCTGCCCGGATCCAGCAGCGCGTCGATGCGATCCCGCGGCAACAGTTTGCCCCTTGAGAGGTGTTTTTCCCGCGCCCGCTCGCCGCCGCCCTGGGCGATTTTCTCGATTTTCTCCCGCAGGTCCGCGACCAGTTTCTGCATCTGTTCGCGGTTCTCGGCGAAGGCGGGGTCGCGCGTATTAATTTTGCTCTGTAGCTGGTTCATAAAATGCATTTATGCAGTTGGCTTCGTAGGGTGCGCCGTGCGCACCGCAAATTCCGATCGGTGCGCGCGGCGCACCCTACCGAGTCCCGAGTCCCGAGTCCCGAGTCCCGAGTTTCCGAGTCCCGAGTCCCGAGTCCCGGGTCCCGACAAATTTACCGTGTTTCGTTAAACAACTCGCGGCCGATCAGCATGCGGCGGATCTCCGAGGTGCCAGCGCCGATCTCGTACAGCTTGGCATCGCGCAGCAGGCGGCCGGTGGGGTACTCGTTGATATAGCCGTTGCCGCCCAGGGCCTGGATCGCCTGCAGGGCCATCTGGGTTGCGCGCTCGGCGGTGAACAGTATCACCGCGGCGGAATCCTTGCGCGAGTCCTCGCCGCGGTCGCAGGCCCTGGCCACCGCGTAGAGGTAGGCGCGGCTGGCGTTCAGGTCCGCGTACATGTCGGCGACCTTGCCCTGCATCAGCTGGAACTCGCCGATGGCCCTGCCGAACTGCTTGCGCTCGTGCACATAGGGAATCACCACGTCCAGGCAGGCCTGCATGATGCCCACCGGGCCACCCGAGAGGATGGTGCGCTCGTAGTCGAGGCCGCTCATCAGCACGCGCACGCCGCCGTTCAGTTCGCCGAGGATATTCTCCTCCGGCACCTCGCAGTCCTCGAACACCAGCTCGCAGGTATTGGAGCCGCGCATGCCCAGCTTGTCGAGTTTCTGCGCCTGGGAGAAACCGGGGAAATCCCGCTCGACGATAAAGGCGGTGATGCCGCCGGAGCTGATACCCGGCTCGGTGCGCGCGTAGATCACATAGGTGTTGGCGTCGGGACCGTTGGTGATCCACATCTTGTTGCCGTTCAGGATAAAGCGGTCGCCCTTCTTCTCGGCGCGCAGCTGCAGGCTGACCACGTCGGAACCGGAATTCGGTTCGCTCATCGCCAGGGCGCCCACATGTTCGCCGGAGCACAGCTTGGGCAGGTATTTGGCCTTCTGCTCCGGGGTGCCGTTCTTGCGGATCTGGTTGACGCACAGATTCGAGTGGGCGCCGTAGGAGAGGCCGACGGAGGCAGAGGCACGGGAGATCTCCTCCATCGCCACCGCGTGGGCCAGGTAGCCCATATTGGAACCGCCGTACTCCTCCTCGACGGTCATGCCCAGCAGGCCCAGCTCGCCGAATTTCTTCCACATATCCGCCGGGAAGAGGTTGTCCTCGTCGATCTGCGCCGCGCGCGGGGCCAGCTCCGCCTGGCAGAACCTGTAGACCATGTCGCGCAGCATATCGATCTCCTCGCCGAGACCGAAATTCAGGGTGGGATAGGAGGTGTTCATAGCGACTCCGTTAATGGGTTCTCGTCAGTTGTCGATGTTCTGTTACTTATCCGTTGAAAGTGCCGCGCGGGCGCGGGCCTCCGCCTCGTCCAGCTCGCCCATCAGGCTCTGGATATCGCGCAGCTGCTGCTGGAGCTGAGCGCGCTTCTGTTCGATGGTGGCGAGCAGCCGTTGCAGCTGCTCCACATTGCCGTGGGCCGGGTCGTACATGTCGATGATTTCCCGGCTCTCGTCCAGGGAGAAACCCAGCCGCTTGCCGCGCAGTATCAGCTTCAGGCGCACCCGGTCCTCGGGGCTGTAGACGCGGGTCTGGCCGCGGCGCGCCGGTTTTAGCAGGCCCTTGTCCTCGTAGAAACGGATGGCGCGGGTAGTGATGTCGAACTCCCGCGCCAGGTCGGAAATACTGTAGCTGGCGGGCTCTGTGGCAGTGGCGGCTTTGGCTTTCATGGGACTTCCTCTGGACGCGCTGAAGCCTAGCAGGAGTTTACGTTAACGTAAACGTCAACCTCGTGACAAAAATAGACCCTCGGCCGGCGACCGGTCACTGATCGAGGATAGGAGCTACAGGTAGGTGTTTAGGCGTTCAGCAACTGACGCAGCTGGTTGTCCAGCAGCTTCTGGTAAGTCGGCACCAGGCCGGTCACCTCGGCGCCCCAACTGGCGCCGTGCTGCTCTATGCGCCCGCCCAGGGAATGGTCATCGAGCAAATCCGGGTGCAATGACAGGCCCCGGGACTGGGCCAGCAGCTGTTCGCCGGAGAAGTCGAAGGACGCCGGCTGCGCCGGCACCACCGCCAGGCCCAGCTGCAGGCCGGTGGCGCGGCTGGCGCTCTGCAGCTCGCGCAGCAGCAGGCCGCAGCAGACGGCGCGGAAGGCCGCGTCGTCGCCGCAGAAACCCAGCCCCTGCTGCGGGCCGGCGTGCTTCAGCGGTCGCGCGTCGTAGATGCGCCTGAGCAGCTGCAGCCGCTCCTCCAGTTCCAGCTGCAGCCTGTCCAGGGCGCTGCGGCTCAGTTGGTTGCCCAGCTGCGCCCAGTTCAGCGGGCGGATATAGAGGCCCACGGCGATTTCCGGCTCCGGCTTCGGCCGGGGCGCCGGCGCTGCCTGCACCACCGGCAGGTTGCGGCGCGCGCCCGCGGCCAGAAAAGAGAAAAGGCTGCCCGCCACCAGCGCCGCCACGGCGGAAAACGGCAACGCGAACACCAGGCAGAGCAGCAGGCTGGCCCAGGGGAAGCCGACACCACTGCCCGGCAGGAAATTGACGGTGACGCTGCCGGCGAGGCTGTCGTGCAGCACCACCGGCGCACTGACGGTCTCGCCGCGCTCTGTATCCCCCACCTGGGCCAGCGCATTGGACTCCACATCCTGTACCGAAATGCCGCTGATCGCCGGCAGCTGTAACAGCTGCTGGCCCAGCAGCTGCATGCTGATGCGGTCGCCGGCGACGATGCGCTCCAGGCTCTGGGCGGCCAGGAACTTTGCCGTTGCCTCGGCCGAGCCCCTGTCCCGCGCTATGGCCGCGGACTTCTGCTGGCCGTAGTAGTGCCCCAGGGCCGCGCTGCAGAAAATCGCCAGCACCAGCCAGATGACCGCGGCCAGCAGCTGCTGCCGGGTGCGCTGGGGCAATGCGGCGATCAATCCGGGCAGCTTCTTGGGAGAAAGGGCGGCAAACAAAGACGGGAAGGCAGACATAGGAGTGCGCGTTTTTTGTCGTTATGCAGTTGCGATGATTTTAGCGAATAATGCGACCGGGGCTATAATGCTGCGCCTCCGACTTTCGCAACAACACAGGGAAGAAGCGCCATGGGCAAGATCTCGACTCAAGAATTCCACCTGCCCCTGGCGCAAATCACTCAGAGCCCGATCGACTGCCCCCTGCGCTACCTCGAGTACCGGCAGCAGGAGCATCGCGGCGACTACGCCCACCTGGGCCTCGAGTACAGCGGCGGCGCGCCGTTTGAAGATACCACCAGTTGCGAACTATCAGCGCCGCCGCGGGAACCTGCCCCGGTAAGCGCCCCCTGGTGCGTCACCCTGCTCTCCCCCGCCGCCAGCCTGGCGCAGCTGCAACGACTGCTGGCCTTCTTCGCCGGGCGCGAATGGACGGTAACCGCGGTGGACACCCTGGCCCGGCGCCGGGAGCGCACGGTGCTGCGTTTCCAGATAGACGCGGAGCTGGAATTCTCTGCGGCCAAACACGCCTGCCTGCGGCAGGCGGAGAAACTCGGCGCCGACCTGGTGCTGCAGCCGGGGCAAAGCCAGCGGGTACCGGCCCTGGCAGGCTTCGATATGGATTCCACCCTGATCGACGCCGAGGTGATCGACGAGCTGGCGAAGATCACCGGTATCGGCGATCAGGTCGCCGCCATCACCGAGGCGGCCATGCGCGGCGAGCTGGATTTCCGCCAGAGCTTCAGGAAGCGCATGGCGCTGCTGAAGGATTTCCCCGAAGCCCGCCTGGCGGAGATAGCGACCCAGCTGCCGCTGAAGGAAGGCGCCGCGGAGCTGCTGCACGCCCTGCGCGCGTTGGGCTGCAAGACAGCGATACTGTCCGGCGGCTTCACCTACTTCGCCAACTATCTGCAGCGGGAGCGGCTGCCGGTGGATTTCGTGCACGCCAACCAGCTGGAGTTCGAGAGCGGCGCCCTGACCGGCGGCGTGATAGAGCCGATCGTCGACGGCATGCGCAAGCGGGAGCTGCTGCAGCAGCTGGCGAAGGAGCTGGGGCTGGGCCTGGAGCGGGTCATCGCCGTCGGCGATGGCGCCAATGATATCCCGATGCTGAACCTGGGCGCGCTGGGCATCGCCATCCACCCCAAGCCCAAGGTCAGACTGGAGGCGCCCCAGTCCATCGACAGCTTCGGGCTGGATGCGGCGCTGTACCTGTTCGGGTTGAACGATTCGCAGATAGAAGGGCTCGTTTAGGAGCTGCGATGGGCGGGCCTGTGGCCCGCATGCCGAGCTGGAGCTCGGCGTTCCCAGGGGCCGTTCCCGCAGAGAGAAGTGTGATAGGTCACGCCATCGCGTGGGGGAAAGGCAACGGGCGGGATTTGTGGCGATCGGTGCAGACGTGGTTGCTGCAGCTGCCGACCAGCAGCGCCAGCAACAGCAGTAAAGCCATTCTTTTGCCCATGGACGCCTCCATTCACTCGCCTGTCGCGCGGGTACCTTTCCGACTGCAGATTACGCAAAGCGTTCCGCGCAGGATAGCGCACGGTTGAATTTCCCGCCGAAAAATTGGCTGCGTGCGACAGCGGTAACAAGTGCGCAGGCGCTATTCTCTCAGAAGGCACCGCAAGTTTTGTCCTCCACCTGTGCCCGGGCTTATGACTGACAGCGAACCACTTCTCGACAGCCTGCGAAACCTGGCGCACCCGCTGCGCGGCCGGGACGATCTGGGTCCACTGATCGAAAAGCTGGCGGGCGCGCGCATCGTGATGCTGGGCGAGGCCTCCCACGGCACTTCCGAATTCTACATCTGGCGCGCCGCCATCAGCCGGCGCTTGATCGAGGAGCAGGGCTTCGACTTTGTCGCGGTGGAGGGGGACTGGCCGGACTGTTACCGGGTCAACCGCCATGTGAAATCCTACCCACAGTCCGGGGAGCGCGCCGAGTCTGTACTGCGCGGTTTCGACCGCTGGCCCACCTGGATGTGGGCCAACTGGGAAGTGGTGGCCTTCACCGAGTGGCTGCGCCGGCACAATGCCGAACGCAAGCGCGGGGTCGGCTTCTACGGCCTGGACATGTACAGCCTGTGGGAATCCCTGGAGGCGATCATCGGCCACGTGCGCCGCAACGACCCCCAGTCGCTGGCGCTGGCGGAGCGGGTCTTCAGCTGCTTCCAACCCTACGGCCGCGACGAGCAGCGCTATGCGCGGCACACGGCCAGTACACACCAGGACTGCGCGGACGAGGTGGTGGGCCTGCTGCTGCGCTTGGCGCACCGGCGCCCGCGCTTCGATGCGGACCCCGAGGGCGATTTCGACACCGAACAGAATGCCCACGTGATGGTGAATGCGGAGCGCTACTACCGCACCATGGTGGCGGCCGGCCCCGGCTCCTGGAACCTGCGCGACACCCACATGATGGAGACCCTGAACCGCCTGCTGCAACACCACGGCCCGGACAGCAAGGGCATCGTCTGGGCGCACAATACCCACGTCGGCGACGCCCGCGCCACCGACATGCAGCACGAGGGGATGCACAATATCGGCCAGCTGGCGCGGGAGGAATGGGGACCGGAGCGGGTGCGGCTGGTGGGCTTCGGCTGCCACAGAGGCAGCGTCATCGCCGGCGGGCACTGGGGCGGCGAGCGACAGAAGATGCCGCTGCCGGAAGCGCCACATCACTCCTGGGAGGGCGCCATGCACGAGGCGCTGGGAGACGACGGGCTATTGTTGTTCGACGAGGCGGACGGGCGCGGGGAGTTTCTGCAGAGCCGCGGACACAGGGCCGTCGGTGTCGTCTACAACCCGGCCTACGAGCGCTTCCAGTATGTACCCACCGAGCTGGCGCGCCGCTACGATGCGTTTATCCACCTTGAGGAAACCCGGGCGCTGCACCCGCTGCATATTGAGGCGTCCAGTGAGGCGGGGCCGCCGGATACATTTCCGTGGGGTTTTTAGCCGCAGGCGCTTCGTGGAGTTTCTGACTGGTCCGGGGCTTGTGATGGGCACGTCGCTGCGCTCCTTTGCCCATCCTACAGTCGAACCTGCTCGCCCATCTGGACTCGGAAAAGAATGCCAGCGCTGATGCGAAGGCCCTGATGCCGGGGGCCGTCCGGGAAAAGCGCCTGCGGCTGATACAAGACCGATGAGGCTTTTTCCCGGACGGCCACCGGCAGCAGGGCCGCCACCGTTCTTACTGGCGAGAGAAGGTGCGAGAAGTTACGTCAGCTTTCGCTATCGCCGTAGATAACCCAGCTGTTCACCTTCACCGACAGCGGGTGGTAACCCGGCTTGGCCTGTTCGAAGATGCGCACGGCCAGGTCCTTCTGCCCGGTTTCGACCAGGTTGCGGTACAGCGGGCGCAGGAACTTGTTGCGGCCGATGCTGGTGAGGAAGTCCTCCAGGCGCTGGTAGGCGGGCTGGTACTGGTTGCGCACCGCGATCATCAGCCAGCTGAAGGCGATCTCGTTGTTCTTCGACTCGGTCAGGCCGAAGGCCGCATCCAGCTCTTGCAGCTGTTCTTCGCTCAGTTTTTCCGGCATGCCGTCGAGGAAGTACTTCCACTGGTGGTAGGTCCAGTCGCTGGTGTCGATATCCTTCGCTTTGATTTCACCGTCCAGCCACTGGCTCCGCACCGGGTCCAGCCTGGTGAAGGCATCGGATTGCGGATGCGGCGCGCCCTCCGGGATGCCCGGTTCGAAGATCCATTCATTGATACGCTCAGCACTCAGCTTGTCAGGGTATTGCTTCAGCAGGGTCTCATTCAGGTATTTGACGAAATCTTCCGTGGTGATGCTCTGGAACGAGAACTTGTTGAAGTAGTCCAACAGGAACTGGTCGAAGTTTTCACGGCCGATCTTCTGCTCCAGCTCGTACAGAAAGAGCGAACCCTTCTCGTAGGGGATATCCGAGAAAACCTCGTCCGGGTCGCGGCCGCGCATGTTGATCGCCAGTATCTCGTCGCTGTCCGGCTTGTCCTCCAGCGTCTCCTGCAGATCGTCGTAGCCCAGCGCCATCTCCATTTTGTAGCGCTGGTCGCCGTAGATATTCTGCATGATGCGGTTGGTCAGGTAGGTGGTGAAGCCCTCGTTCAGCCACAGGTCGCGCCAGGTCGCATTGGTCACCAGGTTGCCGGACCAGGAGTGTGCCAGCTCGTGGGCGATCAGCGCCACCAGGCTTTTGTCGCCGGCGATCACCGTCGGGGTGATAAAGCTGAGGCGCGGGTTTTCCATGCCGCCGAAGGGGAAGCTGGGGGGCAGTATCAGCAGGTCGTAGCGGTCCCAGCGGTAGGGCCCGTAGACCTTCTCGGTGGCCTCGAGCATGGACTCGGTATCCTCGAACTCGGCCGCGGCGGCGTCCAGCAGTTCCGGCTCGGCGTAGACGCCGGTGCGCTCGCCCATGGGCTTGAACTCCAGGTCGCCCACCGCCAGCGCGAGCAGGTAGGAGGGGATGGGCTGCGGCATCTCGAATTCGTAGACGCCGTCCTTTTCCGCCTTGGGATCATTGTCTGCGCTCATCACCGCGCGCAGTTCTTTCGGCGTGCGCACGGTGGCCTTGTAGGTGATGCGCACCTTGGGCGAGTCCTGTAGCGGCACGAAGCTGCGTGCGTGTATCGCCTGGGCCTGGGTGAACAGGAAGGGGTGCTCGCCGCCGGCGGTCTGCTGCGGCTCCAGCCACTGCACGCCGGAGGCGTCCGGCGAGGTGCTGTACTGGATGGCGACGCTGGTGGCGTCCTTCGGCAGCTCGATCTTGAGCGGCGTGCCCAGGTGGCCGTCCTTCTCGCCCAGGGAGAATTTCACCGGCTGCATCTGCCCGCCGTGGCCGGCTTTTACCGACTCTATCTCCAGGTCGCGGGTGTCCAGCACCAGCGGCGGATTCTTTTTGCTCAGTCGCTTGAGCTGCAGCACCGCCTCGCCCTCGAGCACCTTGCGCTCGAAGTCCACGGTCAGATCCAGGTCCAGGTGCTCCACCCGGTAGTCGTCCGTATTGGCGAAGGAGTGGTAGTCCACGCCGGACTGCGGCGCCTTGTCCGCGGCCTTTTTCGTTTCGGCTTTTGCCGGCTGCGTTTCGGAGTTTTCCGCCGGGGGCTTGGGCGGTTCTGATTTTGTGCAGCCGCCCGCCAGTGCGAGGGCGCCGACGAACAGACTGGTACAGAGTAAGCGGGGCAACATGGGATGGCTCCAATGATGTTGTACTTGTTAGATCGCGGCACAGGATACAGGAGCCGTGCGGAATGTTGGAGGGATCGCTTGTAGGAGTGGCCGTTGGCCGCGATCGATGCGGAATATTTCTCAGTCCGATCGCGGCCAACGGCCGCTCCTACAGGGATGAGTATCAGTTCGGGGCCGCACAGGCCGAGTGCACGTTAAACTGTACCAGTACCGCGAGCACCGAGTCATAGCGAATCCGTAGTGCGTCGAAGGTCTGCTCAGTTTCAAATACCACCAGCTGCCGGTCGGACTGGCCTTCGAGTAACAGCACGCCGAGTACTCTGCTGCCGCTTGCGCTGTCGACGATGCTGCCGTCGCGCAGCACGGAAAGGGTCAGGCTGTCCAGCAGCGACAACTCCAGCAGACCGCCGGGTTGGGACATCACGAATCCCACTCTCTGGGATCCGCTGTAGACGTTATCTGTATCGCGCACTGTGATCTGGGCATATCCCAGCCCCAGCAGGCTAGAGATCTCAGCGGCGTTGTTCAAATCGGCGTCAATCACATATCCCTCATTTTTCACCGACATGCTCGAGGTTTTCTTGGAGACGTCGGCAGCCGGCGCGAGGATCGGCTGGAAGAGTGCACCCGGCGCGCAGCTGTATTCCTCCGGAGCGTCATCACAGGCGTCCCCGAGACCGTCGCCGTCGGTATCCTGCTGATCGGCATTCGCTACCCGCGGGCAGTTGTCGACGCCGTCGTCCACCCCATCGCCGTCGTCGTCAGAATCGCAGGTGTCACCCTCGCCGTCGCCATCCAGATCGGCCTGGCCGGCATTGGGCACCGTCGGACAGTTGTCCGAGTCGTTGCCGACGCCGTCGCCATCCAGGTCGTTGTCGCAGGCGTCGCCGATGCCGTCGCCGTCCGCATCCGCCTGGTCGCCGTTGGCGGTCAGCGGGCAGTTGTCAACGCCGTTGGCGACACCGTCGTTGTCGGCGTCGGAATCGCAGTCGTCGCCGAGGCCGTCGCCGTCGGCATCGGCCTGGTCCGGATTGGGTACCAGCGGGCAGTTGTCACCGCCATCGGCGACACCATCGCCGTCGTCGTCGCTGTCGCAGGCGTCGCCGAGGCCATCGCCATCCAGGTCGGCTTGGTCACTGTTGGAAAGCAGCGGGCAGTTGTCGGCGCCGTCATCGACCCCATCACCGTCGTCATCTGCGTCGCAGGCATCGCCCTGGCCGTCGCCGTCCAGATCCTCCTGACTTGCGTTGCCCTCGAGCGGGCAGTTGTCATCACCGTCTTCGATACCGTCGTTGTCGTCGTCGCCGTCGCAGTCGTCGCCGTCACCATCGCCGTCGGTATCCGTCTGCTCCGGGTTCGCGAGCAGTGGGCAGTTGTCGGCGGAGTTTTCGATGGCGTCGCCGTCGGCGTCACTGTCGCAGGCATCGCCTATGCCGTCGCCGTCCAGATCCTCCTGACCGGCATTGGCCTCAAGCGGGCAATTATCGGTGCCGTCATCCACCCCGTCGCCATCGTCATCCGTGTCGCAGGCGTCGCCCACGCCATCGCCGTCGCCGTCCAACTGGCCGGCATTGGGCACCGCGGGACAGTTGTCATCGTCGTCGTCGATACCGTCGCCGTCCCCGTCCTCGCAGGCGTCGCCCACGCCGTCGCCGTCGCTATCCTGCTGGCCCGGATTGGCGACCTGCGGACAGTTGTCCAGCGGGTCCAGTACGCCGTCACCATCGCCGTCGGTTTCACAGGCGTCGCCGACACCATCCCCGTCCAGGTCACCCTGGCCGGGATTGGCCACCAGCGGGCAGTTATCGGCCCCATCCCCCACCCCATCGCCGTCGTCGTCGTCGTCGCAGGCGTCGCCCAGGCCATCGCTGTCGGTGTCCGACTGCGCAGCATTGGCGGTCAGCGGGCAGTTGTCCACGCCATCGTCGATGCCGTCCCCATCATCGTCCAGGTCGCAGGCATCGCCCGCACCGTCGCCATCGGTGTCCACCTGCGTCGGGTTGGCGGCGATGGGGCAGTTGTCGGAGTCGTCCCCGATGCCGTCACCGTCGTCGTCGCTATCACAGATGTCGCCGATGCCGTCGCCGTCCAGGTCTTCCTGGCCGGGATTAGCCGACTGCGGGCAGTTGTCGATTTCATCGTCGAAACCGTCGCCATCGCTATCCTCGCAGGCATCACCGGCGCCGTTACCATTCCAGTCCTGCTGGCCCGGGTTGGCTACCAGCGCGCAGTTGTCGCCGCCGTTGTCGACGCCGTCGCCATCGATATCGCCATCGCAGCTGTCGCCTATCTGGTCGCCATCCAGGTCCGACTGCGCCGGGTTGGCGGCGGCGGGGCAGTTGTCGCTGGCATCGACGACGCCGTCACCATCGCGATCGGCGTCGCAGATGTCACCGAGACCATCGCTGTCGAGATCGGCCTGGGAGGGATTGGGTTCGGCGGGGCAATTATCGGCGCTGTCCGGCACACCATCGCCGTCGCTGTCGGTATCGTCGCTGTCGTCGCAGGCGTCGCCGACGCCGTCGCCATCTGTGTCGCCCTGGTCGGGGTTGGCCGTGCCGGGGCAGTTGTCTGCCGCGTCGGCGACGCCGTCGCCGTCCCGGTCGCCCAGGCTGTCGCAGGCGTCGCCGAGGCCGTCGCCGTCGCCGTCAGCCTGGTCGCCATTGGCCACGGCCGGGCAGTTGTCATTTGCATCGGCAACGCCGTCGCCGTCCCGGTCGTCGTCACAGGCATCGCCGAGGCCGTCACCGTCCGCATCGGCCTGGTCGCCGTTGGCCAGGTTCGGGCAGTTGTCGTCGCTGTCGGCAACGCCGTCGCTGTCGCTGTCCACTGCCGCGGGCGGCTCGTCCGAGGGGGGGCCGGAGCGGTCCGCGTCCCTGCCGGTGGAGCAGCCGGCCAATAGCAGTGCCAGCAAACAGGCTGTCAGCAGGTGGGGAGCTTTCATGAGCGCACTCTATTGTTATTGCTGGGCGCGGGTGGGTGTCGTTGGCGCGGCCGGGACACGCGTCACAAACTAGTTAGACCAAAAGTCCTGGCTTCGCCATCCGGACAGCGCAGCGGCTGGCGGTCTATTTCACGCGGGCAGCGTGGTTTGTGCTTCTGTACCAACCGGGCATTGCCGGTGACAGGAAAGGGAGGTCGGCGGGGAAATGGCGGGTGAAGAAAGCGAAGGGAATCGGGGGCGGACATCCCTGTCCGGCGGTGGCTAGTCGAGGCTGAAGTCGAAGTTCATCTCCTCCGCCGGGGCCTGTACGTAGTAGCCCTGGATATAGTCGGTGCCCGTCTGCCACAGGGTCGGCAGCATGCTGGCCTGTTCGATATGGGGCACTATCACCCGGGTGTTGGCCTCGCCCAGCTGTCTGACCAGGTTGGCCAGTGTCTCGCTGCTCTCGCCCTCGTCCTGCACCTCGCGCACGAATGAGGGGTCCACCTTGGCGATATCCACCTTGACGTGCTCCAGGGCCTTGAAGGGATTCAGGCCGGTGCCGAAGTGGCAGATGGCCACGCGGCAGCCGAGTTCCTGCACCTGTTTGGTGAAGTCGCGGGCCGCGTGCAGGTTGCTGGTGATATCCTCCTGGCGCAGTTGGAAGACCACTGCCTTGGGCGGCACCTTGGCGGCCTTGAAGGCCACCCCCAGCCAGGCAGGCAGGCCGCTGTCGGTCAGGGAGGCGGCGGTGATGTGCAGCAGCAGGGACACGTCCTTGCGGTTGGCGCGCTGGGCGGCGGCGGCCTTGATCGCGGTGAGCGTCACCCAGCGGTCCATCTTGCTGGAGAGGCCGGCGTCGCCGAGAGCCTCGAGAAAGGCCTGCGGCGCCAACTCCTCCTTGCCGTCCACCAGGCGCACCAGCACCTCGTACATCTGCTCACCGGTGCCCTGCAGGCTGAGGATCGGCTGGTAGAGCAGCTTCAGCTTGCCGGCCTCCAGTGCCTGCACCACCCGCGCGCGGTGGTAGGTGTCGGCGTCACCCTGTGCGCTGGTGTCCGGTTCGTAGAGGGCCACGGCGCCGCCCTGCTCGCTCTTCGCGAGCGCCTGGTCGTGGGCCGCCAGCGCCTGATCCAGCACCTTCTGCGCGTTGCCGGAAGCCTCGCTGAGCAGCGAGATCCCCACCGAAGCAGTGACCTGCAGTGTCTTGCCGGCGGCGTCGAAGATGGTGTCGGTAATTTTCTGCACTATCTCTTTGGCGCGCTGCTCGGCGCTATCCGGGGTGGTGTCCGGCATCAGCAGGCAGAAACTCTCCTCGCCGTAGCGCGCCACCATGTCGCCGCGACGAAGGCTGGATTGCAGCAGCTGCGCAATCGCCTTCTGCAAGGCGTCGGCGCCGGCGACACCGACGACCTTCTGCACCGTCTCCTCGAAGCGGTCCACTTCGATGAACATCAGGCCGCCGGTGCGCTGGGAGCCGGCGGCGGACTTGATCGCCGAACCCAGCAGTTGCAGGAAGTGCTGGCGGTTGTAGAGGCCGGTGAGGGGGTCGCGGTTCTTGATATCGCTGAGCTGTGCTTCCAGCTGCTCGGTATCGCCGCCGCGGGCGGCGATGCGCACCTGCAGGCAGCGCTCATCGTCGTAGATGGTGGAGAGCACCTCGGCGCGGGTGGGCAGCGGTGTACCTGACGCGGTCTTGGCAGTGAACTTCCATTCCCTCGCCTCCACCTCGTTGTTGTCGATGGCGCACTGCTTCAGGAAGTCGCGCGCCTCTTCCTGCTCGCCCCCGGCGAGCATGTCGATCAGCGGCTGGTATTCGACATCCTCATTGCTCTTGTAGCCGAAGCGCTCGGCGAAGGAGTCGTTGGCGTAGACGATCAGGCCGTCGGAGATATAGGCGATGGCGTCCTTGGAGCTGTCCAGCAGCTCCTTGGCGCGCTGCAGCGTGGCGTGGTAGCGGCGGTCGTGCAGGCGCGCCTGGCGGCGGTTGGCCAGCGCGGTCAGCTCGCGCTGTATCACCAGCAGCAAATGCTGGTCTTCGTCCACGGTCACCACGTCCCGCGCGCCCAGCTTCAGGCCCTCGACCGCGGGCTGGGCGCCGCTGCGCTCGGTGAGCAGTATCACCGGCACGTCTTTCTGCAGCTTGCTGATGGTACGCAGGGCCACCGGAGGGGGGACCTGTTTGCTGCTCTCGGCGGCGATCAGCAGGTCCCAGGTCTTGTCCTGCAGCAGCTTGGTCAGCGCCGCTTCGCTGGCGACATGCTGGGCCCGGTTGGGGCGCCCGGCGTTGTGCAGCATGCTAACCAGGCGCTGGGCCTCGGAGGGGGTGTCGTGGATCAGGAGGAGTCGGATGGTGTCGTTGCTGCTCATTATTCGCTCTTATTACCTACAGTGCGGCAATACCTACGCCGCGAACCCGCTAGTTTAGGGGGCGGCGACGGTGGCATACAAGGGCGGGGAATTGGGCAAAAGCGATCCAGGTCACACAAATTCGAAGCGGGCGAAGCTGCCGGCGGTGAGGGTCTGCTTCTGCCTGAGGGCCGACAGGGACCGGGCCGGCATCTGGAGTCGGGTGAGGGGTTGTCGTGTCTCGGCCACCTTTGCGGCGGCCGCTTCTAGGACGGCTTCCGGTATGGCAATACACATCTTTTGGTTTGCCGGCAGTATATGAAGCGGTCTTTTGCCGCAAGTTGGTATTGGCGACAACAAATTGGGACATATGCCCAAATAAGGATTGGGCGGAAATCGTCGCTGTTAGCTACCCAGCGGCGACTTTGATGCCTCGCCGGGAATTTCCCGCACCAGCTTCGGCACCAGGTAGCCGGGCAGGCGCCGGCGCAGCTGCTCGACGAGATACAGCGCGCGCTCATCCTCCACCTCGAAATGGGCCGCGCCCTGGACCCTGTCCAGCTGGTGCAGGTAGTAGGGCAGCACTCCGGCCGCGAACAGCGCCTCGCTGAGACTCTCCAGCGCCCCGACGCTATCGTTGACGCCCTTCAGCAACACCGCCTGGTTGAGCAGGGTCACGCCGGCGGCGCGCAGCCTCGCCAGCGCCGCACGCACCTCCCCGTCGATTTCATTGGCGTGGTTGCAGTGCAGCACCAGCACCGGCTTCAGGCGCGAGCCGCTAAACCAGGCGATCAGCTCGTCGGTGATGCGGCTGGGCGCGACTATCGGCAGGCGGCTGTGCAGGCGCAGCTTGTCCAACTGGGGGATCTGCGCCAGTTCGGTCGCCAGCCGTCCCAGTTGGCGGTCGCCCAGCACCAGCGGATCGCCGCCGCTCAGGATCACTTCGCGCAGCTCGCCACGGGCGCGGATATAGTCCAGTGCGGCCCGCCACTGGCTGCGGTTCAGGTGGTTGTCGCCGTAGGGGAACTGGCGGCGGAAGCAGTAGCGGCAGTTGACCGCACACTGCCCGGCGGCGATCAGCAGCAGGCGGCCGCGGTACTTGTGCACCACCCCCGGCACCGGGTTGGCCCGCGCTTCCTCGAGGGGATCGGCAGTGAAACCGGGGCTCGGCTGCAGTTCCGGAGCACCTGGCAACACCTGCAACAGCAGGGGGTCGCGCGGGTCGCCGGGACGTATACGCTTCAGGAAGGGGCGCGGTACCCGCAGGGCGAATTCGCCGCTGGCCTGCAAGGCGGCCGGCAGCTGTTCCGGGTCCAGGCCCAGTAGTTCGAGCAGCTCGGCGGGCTCGGTGACCAGGTCCGCCAGTTCGTCCTGCCAGCGGCGCGAGCCGTCTTCCGCGGCTGTCTCGCGGGCGACTATTTCACTGGTGGCGGGGGCGTGCTGTATCATGGGCGGCCGTTTCAAGGTGTTAGGGTTGCGCAGAGCGCGCAAATTTTAAGCACCCTGGCAGAAATTGAAAGGGTTGAAATTGATAGGGTGGCCGGGAGTTTCTTCAGGTACCCGGGCATTTGAATATTCAGAGGATTTCATGGCTAGTTACTCCACCAACGAATTCAAGGGCGGCCTCAAGGTAATGCTCGACGGCGACCCCTGCTCCATCGTGGAAAATGAATTCGTCAAACCCGGCAAGGGCCAGGCGTTCAACCGCGTCAAGCTGCGCAACCTGAAGACCGGTCGCGTCTGGGAACGCACCTTCCGCTCCGGCGAGTCCCTGGAGGCCGCCGACGTGATGGACCGCGAGATGGAGTACCTGTACAACGACGGCGAGTTCTACCACTTCATGGAGCCGGACACCTTCGAGCAGCACCAGGCCAGCGCCGAGGCGGTCGGCGACGCTGCCAAGTGGCTGAAGGAGCAGGACGTCTGCACCGTGACCCTGTACAACGGCGCGCCGCTGGCGGTGACGCCGCCGAACCACGTGGTCCTGGAGATCACCGACACGGATCCGGGCCTGCGCGGCGACACCGCCCAGGGCGGCACCAAGCCGGCCACCCTGGCCACCGGCGCCGTGGTCAAGGTGCCGCTGTTCCTGGAGATCGGCGACTCCATCAAGGTGGACACCCGCACCGGCGAATACCTGGGTCGGGCCAAGGAAGACTGAGAATTCGGGACTCGGGACTCGGGACTCGGGACTCGGGACTCGGGACTCGGGTAGGGTGCGCCCTGTGCACCGGCCGGTCAATGGTGCCCTGCATAAATGACAGAGAATTCCTGGCAACCCACCGCCTCGCTAGAGGCCCTGCGCCGCCGCGCCGCGCTTCTGGCGGATATCCGCCGCTTCTTCGCCGAGCGCGGTGTGCTCGAGGTGGAGGTACCCACCCTGTCCCGCCGCGCCACCAGTGATCCCCATATCGATTCGATCACCGCACTGTGCAACGGCGAGCCCGCCTTTCTCGCCACCAGCCCGGAGTTCGGCCTCAAGCGGCTGTTGGCCGCTGGGCTCGGCGACTGCTACTACCTGGGCAAGGCGTTTCGCGAGGGCGAGGCCGGCGGCCGGCACAACCCGGAATTCACCATGCTGGAGTGGTATCGCCGGGGCTGGGACGACCGCCGCCTGATGGGCGAGGTGGGCGAGTTGCTGAGCCTGGCGCTGGGCATCGAGCAGGTGCGGTCGCTGAGTTACCGGGAGCTGTTCCTGCGCGAACTGCAGCTGGATCCGCACACCGCCCCGGAGGACGCGCTGTGCCAGTGCGCGGCACGGGAGGTGGAACTCTCCTTTGCCCCCGAGAGCCGCGACGAATGCCTGGACCTGCTGATGAGCCACCGCCTGGAGCCGGCCATGGGCGACGGCATCACGCTGCTGTACGACTTCCCGGCAAGCCAGGCGGCGCTGGCCAAGGTGACCGAAGATGACCAGGGCACGCCGGTGGCGCGGCGCTTCGAGGCCTATGTGGGCGGGCTGGAGCTCGCCAATGGCTACTGGGAACTGACCGACGCCGAAGAGCAGTTGCGCCGCTTCCGGGCCGATCACCGCTACCGCGGCGTGCACAAGCTGCACGTCTATCCGTTCGAGGAGCGGCTGGTGGCGGCGCTTCAGGCGGGCATGCCGGAGTGCGCCGGGGTGGCGCTGGGGATAGACCGGCTGCTGATGCTGGCCGGCGGTTATTCATCCATCGACCAGGTGATCGCCTTTCCGATAGAGCGCGCCTGATCGGCGATGCTAGTGGTGGATGCGCTTGGCGCTTATCCACCCTACGTCCACGGCACAGATTTTCTGTAGGGTGGATAAGCGCCAAGCGAGTCCACGCCGGGCGCATCCACCAGCTACGGCTCGAAGCGGTACTGGGCCACTTCGCCGACCGCGAAGAAACCCGCCTCCAGCAGCAGCTGCTGCCGGTTCGCCGGCGCCAGGGCCACCGCGTGCTTGTGATGGCTGGTCAGAGCCTGCGCCACCAGGTGGTGGAAGAGTGCCCGCCCAATGCCGCGGCCGCGGTAGTCTTCCAGGGTGACCAGGTCGCAGAAGCCGAGCGCGTCGGCGGAGGCGAACAGGCAGCCGCCGGCCACTGCCTTGCCTTCCAGTTTGCCGAGGAAGAATTTCAGCCGGCTGCGCTTCTGCTCCGGCATCTCCTCTAGCAGGTGGTAGAACTTCTTGATCTGCGGCCCCTCGCGGTTGCCGTTGTACACCGCGGCCTGGATGTCGCCGTAGCTGCCCAACTCCTCGCTCGCGACCGGCACGATTTCCAGCTTGCCCTGCAGCTCCGGCGGCAGCTCGTCGTCTGCCGCCAGCCGCTGCACTTCCACCGCCATGGCCACCAGCGATTCCTTGCGCTTCAGTCCCAGTTCGGAGAGCTCCGCGTCGTCGAGGGGTTTGCTCGCGCAGTGCCAGAGAGTGAAGGGGCTGTGGCGTTCGGCGAAATAGTCGACGACGAAGCGCTGCAGTATGCGCGTCGGCATTACCGTGTTGGTCACCGCCTGGTTGAAGGTGTGCGACAGCAGGCCGCTGTCGCTGCGCAGCACGCCGGTGATTTCTTTTGTATGGTCCGGGTTCAGGAGGCCGGCGCAGTAAGCGGCGCGGTCCTCCAGGTTGCGGCACACGAGGTTTTTGGCGCTGAGACTGTATTTCATTGGTACAAGAATAGCGGCTGGGAAGACAAGTGTAGGTTGGGGTGAGCTTTGCGAACCCCAACCTGCGAGGGTGGCAGATCGGAATCAGGGCAGCTGTTTGTCGACCTGGGTCAGGGCGCAGTGGTCCATCGACAGTGCCGGTTGGTCGCAGCTGGCCCGGCAGATGACCCGCGCCGGTACGCCGGCAACCAGCTTGTGCGCCGGCACCGATTTGAGCACGACGCTGCCGGAGGCGACCTGGGCGCACTCGCCGATTTCGATGTTGCCGAGCACTTTGCTGCCGGCGCCGATCAGCACACCGCGGCGCACCTTGGGGTGGCGGTCGCCGCTCTCCTTGCCGGTGCCGCCGAGGGTCACCGACTGCATGATCGACACATTGTCCTCGACCACGGCGGTCTCGCCGATCACTATGCCGGTGGCGTGGTCCAGCAGTATGCCTTCACCGAGTCTCGCCGCCGGGTGGATGTCGACGCTGAACACGACGGAGATGCGGTGCTGCAGGAAGAGCGCCAGGGAGCGGCGCTGCTGCTGCCACAGCCAGTGGGCCACGCGGTAGGCCTGCAGGGCGTGGAAGCCCTTGAAGTAGAGGAAGGGTTCGTAGAGGGAGTTGCAGGCGGAGTCGCGCTGGTAGACGGCACTCAGGTCGGCGCGCGCGGCGAGGCCAATGGCCGGATCCGCCTCCAGCGCCTCGTCGATCACCTCGCGGATCAGCAGTGCCGGTGCCACGGCATTGTCGAGCTTGTTCGCCAGGTGGAAGCTGAGTGCCGATTCCAGCGTGTTGTGATTCAGGATGGTCGCGTGCAGGAAGCTCGCCAGTATCGGCTCCCGCTCCACCTGCTGGGCCACGTCGGTGCGGATCTGCTGCCAGAGCTCGTCCGCCTCGGTCTTTGTTCGAATCGCTTCCATCTGTACTGACTCCTTATCAAATTGGGAATGCCGCCAGCTCAGGAGCTTCGATCGGCCCTGGCAGCGGTGGCCATCCGGCAAAAAACCTCATCGGTAAATATTTCCCGGATGGCCACCGCCGCCAGGGCCTCGCCTCGTGCTAGCCGAAAAGTCGTATGCCCCAACATGCCGGGGCCACTTCCGCCGTTGGACTTCGCTGAGCTCAGCCCAACCTACAATACTTCTGCGATTTATACCGCTCCCAGTGTCAGCGGCGGCTCCTGCAGCGCCGACTGCTGTTCCCGCAACGCCAGTATATGCTCCGCCCAGTAGCGCGGGCTATTGAACCACGGAAAGGCCTGTGGGAAAGCCGGGTCGCGCCAGCGTCGCGCCAGCCAGGCGGCGTGGTGCATCTGGCGCAGGCAGCGCAGCGGCTCTATCAATTGCAGCTCCTGCGGGTCGAAGCTGGCGAAGGTCTCGTAGCCCTCGATCACCGCGTCCAGGTAGGCGGTCTGCTCGGCGCGGTTGCCGGAAATGAGCATCCAGATATCCTGGATCGCCGGCCCCGTCAGGCAGTCGTCCAGGTCGACGAACCAGGGGGTGTCTTCGCGCCACAGGAAATTGCCGCTGTGGCAGTCGCCGTGCAGGCGCAGCGTGTCCCAGTCGCGCTCGAACAGCGGCGCTATCTGTTCGATGATATGGCCGGTGATGGATTCGTAGGCGGCGCGGTTCTCCCGCGGCAGGAAGTCGCCGGCGAGGATGAATTCGCGGCTGTCGATGGCGAAGTGCTGCAGGGTCAGCGCCGGGCGGAACTCGAAGGGCCGTGTCCTGCCGATGGCGTGAATGCGCCCGAGCATGGTGCCCACCTGTTCCAGGTGTTCGAAGTTGTCCAGCTCCAGCTGGCGGCCGCCGCGGCGCGGGAAGAGCGCGAAGCGGAAGCCCTGCGCCTCCATCAGCGTGCGGCCGTCGAACTCAAGCGGTGCGACCACCGGGATCTCCGCCGCGGCCAGTTCCAGGCTGAAGCGGTGTTCCTCCAGTATCTGCTCGTCGCTCCAGCGCCCGGGGCGGTAGAACTTGGCGATCAGCGGCTCACCGCCCTCTATACCCACCTGGTAGACGCGGTTTTCGTAGCTGTTCAGGGGGAAGATGCGCGCATCGGAGATCAGCCCGACACTCTCGACACAGTCGATGACCACGTCCGGCGTAAGGGCTTCATAGGGGTGGTGGCTCTGGGGCATAACCTATCCCGGGCATTACATAGGGCAGCTATGCTAACGCGGCGCGGGTGCCGGGGACAAACGGAAACGGCGGTGCCCGCGGGCACCGCCGTTTCCGTTTGCCCATCCTGTGAGGAGTGGATTATTTCAGGTCGAAGCGGTCCAGGGTCATCACCTTGGTCCAGGCATCGACGAAGTCCTGTACGAACTGCTTGTCGTTGCCATTCAGGGCGTAGAACTCGGCCACGGCGCGCAGTTCGGAGTTGGAGCCGAACACCAGGTCCACTGGGGTGGCGGTCCACTTCAGCTTGCCGCTCTTGCGGTCGCGGCCTTCATAGAGACCATTCTCCTTTGATGACCTGGACCACTTGGTGGACATGTCGAGCAGGTTCACGAAGTAGTCGTTGTTCAGGGTGCCCGGCCTGTCGGTGAAGACACCGTGCCTGGAGCCGCCGTGATTGGCATCCAGGGCGCGCATGCCGCCGACCAGAACGGTCATTTCCGGAACGCTCAGGGTCAGCAGGTTGGCATTGTCGATCAGCATGTCCACCGGAGCGAGATGGGCCTCGCTGCTGTAGTAGTTGCGGAAGCCGTCCGCCTTGCGCTCCAGGAAGGCGAAGGACTGCACGTCCGTCTGCGCCTGGGTCGCGTCGTTGCGGCCGGGTTTGAAGGGCACCTCGATGTCGTAGCCCGCTTTTTCCGCGGCCTGCTCGATGGCCGCCGCACCGCCGAGCACGACCAGGTCGGCCAGGGAGACCTTCTTGTCACCGGACTTGCGGTTGAAGTCTTTCTGGATGCGCTCCAGGCGATCCAGGACTCTGTCCAGTTCCTTCGGGTCGTTCACGGCCCAGTCCTTCTGCGGCGCCAGGCGGATGCGCGCACCATTGGCGCCACCGCGCATGTCGGTGCCGCGGAAACTGGAAGCGGAGGCCCAGGCGGTTCTGACCAGTTGCGGCACCGTCAGGCCGGAGTCCAGCACCTTCGCTTTCAGCGCCGCTATGTCCCTGTCGTCGATCAGGGTGTAATCGACAGCGGGGATCGCGTCCTGCCAGATCAGGGTTTCCTCCGGCACCTCGTCACCCAGGTAGCGCGCGCGCGGGCCCAGGTCACGGTGGGTCAACTTGAACCAGGCCTTGGCAAAGGCGAGCTGGTACACCTTGGGATCTTCCACGAAGCGCTTGGCGATCTTGCGGTACTCGGGGTCGAATTTCAGCGCCAGGTCGGTGGTGAACATGATGGGCGCATGGCTCTTGCCCTTGATGTGGGCATCCGGCACGAACTTGAGCCGGTCGGCGTTCTTCGGCACCCACTGAGTGGCACCCGCCGGGCTCTTGCTCTTGACCCATTCAAACGCGAACAGGTTGGACAGGTACTGGCTGCTCCACATGGTGGGGCTGGCGGTCCAGGCGCCTTCCAGGCCGCTGGTAACCGTGTCTTCCGAGTGCCCCTTGCCGCACTTGTTCTTCCAGCCGAAACCCTGCTCTTCCAGCGCCGCGCCCGCCGGCGCCGCATCCAGGCACTCTTCCGGCTTGTGCGCACCGTGAGCCTTGCCGAAGGTGTGGCCGCCGGCAATCAGGGCCACGGTCTCCTCGTCGTTCATGGCCATGCGGCCGAACGTCTCGCGGATATCCTTGGCGGCGAGCAGCGGATCGGGGTTGCCGTTGGGGCCCTCCGGGTTGACATAGATCAGGCCCATCTGCACCGCGGCCAGCGGCTTTTCCAGTTTCCGGTCGCCCCGGTAGCGCTTGTCGGCACCCAGCCACTCGCGCTCGGAACCCCAGTAGACGACATCGGCCTCCCACTCGTCTTCGCGGCCACCGGCGTAGCCGAAGGTTTCGAAGCCCATGGATTCCAGGGCCACGTTGCCGGCCAGCACCATCAGGTCCGCCCAGGAAATCCTGTTGCCGTATTTCTGTTTCACCGGCCACAGCAGGCGGCGCGCCTTGTCCAGGCTGACGTTGTCGGGCCAGCTGTTCAGCGGCTCGAAACGCTGCTGGCCGCCGCCGGCGCCACCGCGACCGTCGTAGACCCGGTAGGTGCCGGCGCTGTGCCAGGCCATGCGGATAAAGAAGGGACCGTAGTGGCCGTAGTCCGCCGGCCACCAGTCCTGGGAGGTGGTCAGCACCTGTTCGATATCCTTCTTGACCGCATCGAGGTCGAGACTGCTGAAGGCTTCTGCGTAATCGAAACCCTCGTCCATCGGGCTGGACTTGTCGGCGTGCAGACGGAGGGGTTGGAGGTTGAGTTGCTCGGGCCACCAGTCCTGGTTGGACATGGGGGCCTCCTTGGCGTTAGCCGTGATGGCTACCGCCAGTGCCGCCGCCAGCGGGAGGGTTCTCTTAAACATTGGATTTGCGCTCCTTATTGCTTTGACTATTGCACGGCAAAAGCCTATAGGGATGCGCAATGACGGAGAAATTAGACTTAATTATCGCTCTGATAACAGCCGGCAATTCAGTTATCCTTAATCGATAGATAAAACAAATTACAGCGATAGATTTTCTACAGGCTTGTTTGCCGGCGGTTACCGCACAGTTTTCCCGGCCTCTTCCGGGGCGGCTGCGCGGCTGTCGGATTTAGACTCTACACTTGGCCCCGGACCCGAATCGAATCGACACGGAATCGCTATGCCGACAGGAAAAAACGCCACAAGATCCATTGCCGCCACCGCACTGCTCGCCGCACTGCTGGCGCTGGCCGGTTGCGACGGCAAACGGGAACGGCAACCCGCGGAAAGCGAGGTCCCCATCGGCAAACTGGAATCCAGCCTGAAAACCTTCGAGCGGCGGGCGGACGGTTGTGCCGCCGGCCAGGACTGTGCGACCGTCTCGATCAGGCGCGAGGTGTTCGAACAGAGGCCCGCGCTGAACAAAACCGTCCTGCGGCTGCTGATCCGCCAGCTGCAGGGCAACGGCGAAGACCAGACATCCGCTACCGGCCTGGAAGAGATCGCCAATCGTTTTCTCGCCGAGGCGGCACAGGTGGAGGCCGTGAGCAGCGCCCCCTGGCAGCTCAGCGGCGAGGCCAGGCGCCTGTCCCGGCGCGGCAACCTGCTCACCGTGGAGATCAACAGCTATCTCTATACCGGCGGCGCCCACGGCATGCCGAGTGTGCGCTGGCTCAACTGGGATCTGGCCACCGCCGCGAGCATCCCCCTGGGCCAGGTAATCCGGGAGGGCGAGGAGAAGTCGTTCTGGAAGGAGGCCGAGGCGGCGCACCGGCGCTGGCTGGACGAGCAGCCGGGAGCCAACCGCGAGTACCGCCAGATGTGGCCTTTCCAGCGCAGCGAGGATTTCCGTCTGACCGATGAGGGCCTGGTGTTGCTGTACGACGTCTATGTCCTGGGACCCTATGTCCTCGGCCCGGTGCAGCTGACCATACCCTGGGAGGACCTGCACGGCCTGGTGCGCGAGCAGTATCTGCCGGAACGCAATGGAAAGCAGAAATAACGGAACAGGTCAGGCGCGGGCTTTTTTCGGCATCAGGTACCAGAGAACCGCGGCGACCAGGAACAGGGCCGGCACATCGCCGAGCAGGTTGGCCCGCTCCGTCGCGTCCACCAGCGCCTGAACCAGCATGATGCCGCCGTGCACTATGCTCGACCAGACCGCGAACCAGATCAGGCTGGCATTGGCCGTGGGGTCCTTCGCCGCACGGATCAGGAAGACGCCCAGGGTCGCGTAGACGCCCGTGATCATCTGTTCGTATTCCGGCTGCCGCGGTGTCCAGCCCCATCCGGAGGGCCAGATCCACATCATCAGCGGGTAGATGGCGAAAATAAATATCAGTCCGAAAATGACCAGCGCGATTTTCAGGTATTTGAGCCGGGTTGCGTTATCCATCGGACTACTCCTCCAAGTCCCCCGGAATATGGCAGACGACTTCGATATTGTGCCCGTCCGGATCCAGAACATAGGCCGCATAGTAATCCGGATGGTACTGCTCGCGAACGCCGGGTGCGCCGTTGTCCTTGCCGCCCGCCTCCAGCGCGACCTTGTGGAATTCACGCACCGTATCCCTGTCCTCGGCGCGGAAGGCGATATGCAGGTTCGGCGCAGTGCTCTTGCCTCCCTTGATCCAGAGATCCGGCTTGTCGGCCCAGCCGAAGCCGGCCCAGTCGGCGTACTCGAGGATCAGCTTATAGCCGAGGGGGGTCAGGGCCAGGCGATAGAACTCCTTGCTGCGCTCGTAGCTGTGCACATGAACGCCAATATGATCCAGCATGGTTGCCCTCCAGAATCCCGTTATCCGCCGCCGGACACCTGTGCAGCCACAGCTGGTGGCCACCGCCCGATGGACCAGATTATTTATAGCATTGGCCGCCCCGGCTTGCGTCAAAACAGTATCACTCGTCGGGCAAAATGACCTGCCAGCGCGCCAGCTTTTGTGCAAAGTGCATGCCGGCGTGGGCGGGACTGGTCGATGGCAGCCGCAGCGTCGGAATGCTTCCCAGGATGTCCGGCAGCCTGGGCAGCACATGCATCCGATACATTTGCTCCGCCTTGGCGCCGTTGAAATAAATGCGGGTAATTTTCGGATGGGAGCTGAGAAAGGCCGCGAAGTCATTCGGCACTATTGTCGACTCGACAATGGCGGAGTCCATGCTGCCGGACCGGGTACAGCTCTTCAGCACATCCCAGAGGGCGATGCGATTTTCGGTCAGCGCGGCGCAGCGCCGTTCGTAGCCGAGCCCCGACTCCAGATCCAGTACCGCCTCGATGATCTTCCAGAAGGCGTTGCGCGGATGCGCGTAATACTGTTGTGCGCGCAGCGAGGCGATACTGGGCATGGAGCCGAGAATCAGGCGCGTCGCATCGGGGGCGGCTATCGGTGCAAAGCTGTGCACTGTGGTCATGGCAACCTGCAGCGGGCCGGGTTCATTGCGGGAATAGGCAATAGTAGAGCCCGTAACAGGCCACGCCGGCACCGAAGATAAACTGGCCGATCAGCAGTGAGCGGATCGCGAAGGTATAGCGGACAACGGTACCCTTCTGTGCGCTGTCGCGGGAGAAGATGCGACTCGATTCGGGGAGATCCCGCTCCAGCCGCTTCAACGCCGGCACCGCCAGGCTCAGCAGCTCGCGGCTGCGCGCATCCACCAGCCAGAACACTGCCGACAGTATCACGACGAAGCCGCCGAGCAGCGCCAGGCTCAGCGGGTGGAAACCCTTCTCCACCGCAGTGAAGATACCGCCCTCGGCAAACATCGACAGCACGACAAAAAAGTTGAAGCCCTTCAGTCGCTGCTCTGCGTTGAATCTGTAGTGCTCACAAAGGTACTGCTGCTCATTCAAGACAAATTTCCTTCCAATCCGCGCGTTCGAGACGATAGACAAAACAATCATCTTCGCCGAACCGGCGCCGCTCGATAAACCGGAAACCCATTCGCTCGTAGAAGCGGTGGGCGCGGACATTGCCCGCCAGCGGATCTATCAGCACCGCGGCGACTTCCGGCGGCGCGAAGCAGCGCTCCAGCGCGAGTTGCATCATCCGGGTGCCGTAGCCCTTACCCAGGTCGTCCGCTTCACCGATCCAGATATCGATAGCGCGCAGATTGTCCGGCACCCGGCCCCAGTAGTGGCTGTCCTCCAGGGCCGGATCGATAATCTGGATAAAGCCGATCGGGCGGCCGTCCAGTTCGGCGATCAGCAGTTCACGCCAGTCGGGGGAGCGCGACAGCTCTGTCTCCCAGCCCCAGTCGTCGTTCGGGTCGGCGGCGATCACATGGGGTTGCTCGTCCCAGTAACGCAGCAGTTCGAGATCGCCAATATTGGCCGGGCGAAGAATCATGATTTTCTCCCGTCAGTTACACTGCCGTACAGCCCGGACTTCCATAGTGCCGATCGTAGTAGACCAGCACTCATCGTAGACCGAGCAGTAGCATAATCTTGTATCAATTTTGCCCGACACCAGGTCACCCCAGACCACGCTAGAAAAATCCCCTTTGGGGATAAACAAATAGGTATGACTCTGGTCCGCCGAGATAACCCTCCCGCTATATACACCACCATAGGTACTTTCGTAGCTGCTCAACCCCGGATTCAAAGTCTTCAGGCGGCTTACGGATTCCCGCAGCGTTGAAACACCCTCACCCTCGAAAACAAACTCAAAATCCTTGACTATCGCCGGGCCAATACCGCGGTTTTCCAGCGCCAGTTCAAGCCCCTTGCTGTTATAACTGGTAGAGAAATTGAGATTCGGCCAGACACTGAGGCGCTGTGCCTTGCGAGCCTCGGATTGCTGTTCGCGCATAATGCGCACTTCCATGATGGACACTGTAAGTGCACAGAGACTGATCACTGTTGCCGCAACAGCCACCATCATTTCCATAGTAAACAGGTTATTTTTCTTCATCGAACACTTGTCGCCATGACATTCGGGACATTTTATTTATCATTGAGGCACCAATCGAGCGCCTCTTCTTTGAATGCATCACCGGTGGGCACGAACTGTCGCGGATCATCGAAGACGCCTATCAGGAAATGCTTCTCGCCGGCCCACTGGTCCCCCTGATAGGAAATGGACGTTCCGCAGCGCTTGCAGAAGCCGCGTCTCACACCTTTCGAGCTGCGATAGAAGGCCGCCGGCGACAGCCATTCAACCTGATCGTCATTGAATCCGACCCAGGTCGAAAAAGCCCCGCCGGTGGTACGCCGGCAACTGTCGCAATGACAGCGCCCGACGAATTTGGGCGGCCCACTGGCCTCGAAGCGGGTGGCGCCGCAGTGGCACCCGCCCTGGTACATTGCATCTACCATCTGCTTCTCCCTCTGCTACCTGCTTCCCTGCAACAGCTGATCTCCAATAGTACGGGATTTCATTCCATAAAAAAGCCGGGCTTTGCCCGGCTTGTCTTACTTCGCCAATTAGTGATTGGCCCTGTGCTCGATCAGCTCGTCCACCACCGACGGATCCGCCAGCGTCGAGGTGTCGCCGAGGCTGTCCAGCTCGTTGCAGGCGATCTTGCGCAGGATGCGGCGCATGATCTTGCCGGAGCGGGTCTTCGGCAGGCCCGGGGCCCACTGGATGATGTCGGGTTTGGCGATGGGGCCTATCTCCTTGACGCAGAGGTCGATCAGTTGCTGGCGCAATGCGTCGCTCGGCTCGTGGCCGGCCTTCAGGGTCACATAGGCGTAGATGCCCTGGCCCTTGATATCGTGCGGGTAGCCGACCACCGCGGCCTCGGCGGTGTCCTCGTGCAGCACTATCGCGCTCTCGATCTCGGCGGTGCCGAGGCGGTGGCCGGAGACGTTGAGCACGTCGTCGATGCGGCCGGTGATCCAGTAGTAGCCGTCGGCATCGCGGCGGGCTCCGTCGCCGGTGAAGTAGTAGCCGGGAAAGGTGGAGAAGTAGGTGTCGATCATGCGCTGGTGATCGCCGAAGACGCTGCGGATCATCGACGGCCAGCTGGATTTCATCACCAGCGCGCCCTCGCCTTCGCCCTCTATTTCCCTGCCCTTCTCGTCCAGCAGCGCCGGCTGCACGCCGAAGAACGGGAAGGTGGCCGAGCCGGGCTTCAGCGGCGTGGCCCCGGGCAGGGGCGTGATCAGGTGGGCGCCGGTCTCGGTCTGCCACCAGGTGTCGACGATCGGGCAACGCTCGTCGCCGACCACCTTGTAGTACCACTCCCAGGCCTCAGGATTGATCGGCTCGCCGACGGTGCCGAGCAGTTTCAGCGAGCTGCGGTCGGTCTGGGTCACGTATTCGTCGCCGGCGCCCATCAATGCGCGGATCGCCGTCGGCGCCGTGTAGAAGATATTGACCTTGTGCTTGTCAACCACCTGCCAGCAGCGGGACGCGTCCGGGTAGGTGGGCACGCCCTCGAACATCAGGCTGATGGCGCCGGCGCACAGTGGCCCGTAGACGATGTAGCTGTGGCCGGTGATCCAGCCGACATCGGCGGTGCACCAGAAGACGTCACCCTCCTTGTAGTCGAAGGCGTACTTGAAGGTCATGGTGGCCATCAGCAGGTAGCCGGCGGTGGTGTGCAGCACGCCCTTGGGTTTGCCGGTGGAGCCGGACGTATAGAGGATAAACAGCGGATCCTCGGCGCCCATCGGCTCGGGGGCGCACTCGGTTTTCATCTCGGCGACCGATTCGGCGTACCAGATGTCGCGCTTGCTGTCCCAATCGATATTGGCGCCGGTGCGCTTGACGACGATGGCGGTGTGCACGTCCGGGCAGCTGGCCAGGGCCTTGTCGACGTTCGCCTTCAGCGGGACCTTCTTGCCGCCGCGCACGCCCTCGTCGGCGGTGATCACCAGGCGGCAGTCGGAGTCGAGGATGCGGTCTTTCAGGGAATCCGGTGAGAAGCCGCCGAAAACCACCGAGTGCACCGCGCCGATGCGCGCGCAGGCGAGCATCGCGTAGGCGGCCTCGGGGATCATCGGCATATAGATGCAGACGCGGTCGCCCTTGCGCACGCCGCGGGTCTTCAGCAGGTTGGCCAGGCGGCAGACGTTTTCGTGCAGTTCGCGGTAAGTGATTTTCTCGCTCTCGGCGGGGTCGTCGCCCTCCCAGATGATCGCAGTCTGCCCGGCGCGGGCCGGCAGGTGGCGGTCGATGCAGTTGACGGTCACGTTCAGCTCGCCGTCGGCGAACCAGGCGGCGTGGCCGCGCTTCAGGTCCTGCTCGACCACCCGCGTGAAGGGCTTCTGCCACTGCAGGAAGTCCTTGGCCTGCTGGGCCCAGAAGGCATCCGGGTCCTCCACCGACTGGCGGTACATCCTCTGGTAGTCGTCCGCGCTGATATGCGCCTTGGCGGCAAAGTCTGCGGGCACGGGGCGGGTATGCACTTCTGACATCGTTTTCTCCCTTATTAGAATTATCTGGCCGATCTTCAGCCGGGCTGAGTTCGGCAATGGTCGGCCAGTTATAACATTGCCGGACAAATGATGACAACGCTGTCAAACAACGTGACTGCCAATTCTAGTTCGCATCATAGCCCGCGGACGGCCCGCTTCCACCTCCAGTCGGACTATTTGCGTGCCAATCCCCGGCGGGACTGGCACAATGGTAAATGTGATCACATTTACGGAGAACGGATATGTCGAAGAAACTGCTGCGCGTCGCCGAGGGCCGGGGCCAGGTCGAAACGGGCCCGGTGGCCTCGGAGAAGCTGCTGGCGGGCAACCCCCGGCAGATGACCGAGCACTTCTTTACCAACGCCAGGGAGAATTTCTTCTGCGGCGTCTGGTCGTCGGACGCGGGCAAATGGAAGCTCAGCTACAGCGAGGACGAGTTCTGCTACATCATCGACGGCGAGGCGGTAATCACCGACGCCGACGGCCACAGCGAGCGGGTCGCGGCCGGGGACGCCTTCTGTATTCCGGCGGGGTTTGAGGGCAGTTGGGAGACTGTCGGCAGCGTGAAGAAGTTTTACGCCATCTACGAGGAGTAATCTTTTTTGTAGGAGCGGCGGGGCGGCCATCCGCCCCCGCCGCTCCTACAGGGGAGCAAAAACAAGGAGGGCAGGATAATGAAATTCACCATTCACAAGGCAACGCCAACACAAAGTAATATCGTTGCAGACTTGGTCTTCAGGCTACTCACTGATCTGGTCGGCCACAAGCGCAATATCGATCCGGAAAAACTGGCAGACACATCGAAAACCCTGTTGTCCCGCGACGACGGATTCTATTCCTTCCTGTGTGAATATCGGGGGGAGTTTGTCGGCGCAATCACAGTATCCAGGTCCGCGGCCATTTATGCCGGTGGCTATTTTGGCGTAATAGAAGAACTGTATGTAAAACCCGAACACAGGTCCAAATCCATCGGCAAGAGACTCCTGGATCACGCCATCGAGTTTGCGAAATCCCAACACTGGCCGCGCCTGGAAGTGAGCACGCCGGAGGGGGAGAAGTGGCGGAGAACCGTTGAATTTTATAAGAGGGAGGGTTTTACGGGGAATTCGGCGGGGGAAAGATTGAAAATTGAAATTTAAAGATGCGCAGCGCAGGAGCGGCCGTTGGCCGCCCCGCCGCTCCTACAGGGTGTTCTTATCGAACCTCAGGCTTCGGCCAACTGCATCGGAATCGTATTGGTGCTGCGCTCGACACGGTTCTTCTCGTCCAGGTAGACCAGCTTCGGCTTGAAGGTGTCCGCCTCCGCTTCCGTCATCTGCGCATAGGAGGCGATGATGATGCGGTCGCCCACCTGCACCCGGCGCGCGGCGGCGCCGTTCATCGAGATGATGCCGGAACCGCGCTCGGCCAGTATCACATAGGTGTGGAAGCGCTCGCCGTTGGTCACGTTGTAGATATCGATCTTCTCGAATTCGCGCAGCCCGGCCAGCTCCACCAGATCTTCGTCTATTGCGCAGGAGCCGTCGTACCAGAGTTCGGCCTGGGTCACTGCGGCCATATGCAGCTTGCATTTCAGCATTTCGATTTGCATGTCTCCCCTCCCCTCAGAGTTCCAGGGATACGTTGTCGATCAGGCGCGCGGCGCTGGTGTAGATGGCGCCGAGGATCGTGATCTCGCTGTCGTCGTCGGCGGCCGGCTGCAGGTCCTTGCTGTTGCAGATCGAGAAGTAGTCGACGCGGAAACCGGCCTTCTCGATGCGCTTCCTGGCCTCGTCTTCCAGTGCGGCGAAATCCCGGCGGCCGCCTTCGATTTCACCTTTGGCCCAGTTCAGGGACTGGTTCAGCACTGCCACCTTGGGGCGCTCCTGCTCGGTGATGTAGCTGTTGCGGGAACTCATCGCCAGGCCATCCGCCTCGCGGTGCACCGGCGCGGCGACAATCTCCACCGGGATACACAGGTCCTCGACCATGCGGCGGATCACCGCCAGCTGCTGGAAGTCCTTGATACCGAACACCGCCTTGTCGGGCTGCACGATATTGAACAGCTTGGTCACCACCGTGGTGACCCCCTCGAAGTGGCCCGGGCGGCTGGCGCCGCACAACACGTCGGTCATCGCCGGGCAGACCACCCGGGTCTGTTCGTCCATGCCGTTGGGGTATATCTCGTTCTCGTCCGGGTGGAAGAGGAAATCGCAGTCGGCAGCGCGCAGGCGCGCCATGTCCTGCTCCAGGGTGCGCGGATACTTGTCCCAGTCCTCGTTCAGGCCGAACTGCAGCCGGTTGACGAAGATGGACACCACCACCAGGTCGCAGTGCTGCCGGGCCGTTTTGACCAGCTCGATATGGGCGTCGTGCAGATTGCCCATGGTGGGCACGAAGCCGACGGTCTTGCCGTCGCTGCGGGCCTGCGCCAGCGCCTCGCGCAGGCTGGCCACGTGGTGGAAGACTTGCATCGCGATCACTACCGCTGTGACTGAATCAGCGCGGCATCATACTCGCTGGGCGGAGGGGCGACAATAGATGGCCAGGAGAGCTAGTTGGCCCAAGTTCGGCAATAAAGTGGCCAACTGGTCGCGATCTGCCGCTAAAGGCCGGAAACCAGAATCATCGTTCGGTTTTTTCCCGGCGCTGGCGGGACCTGCCCGGGGGCGAAACCGAACGAATTAATCGCTATCGGTTCAGGAAAGATTCAGTCCCCGGCGGGCACACTGGCTCCCACAGTACGAGAAGCCGCTCTGGCGGCACTGGAGAGCCATCAGCCCTCGGGAGAGAGCCATCAGCCCCCGGGAGAGAGCCATCAGCCCCCGGGAGAGAGCCATCAGCGCTCGGGAGAATAGCCCCATGAAACAGATAGTCACTGCGATCGCCACCGCCGCCCTGCTGCTGATCGCTGCGCCGACCCTGGCCGACGACCGCCATGGCTGGCGCGGCAATCAGGAAGCCAGCGGTTCCGCACTGCGCGACGCCGTCAACAAGGAGCGTCGCAGGGCCCGCGGCGAAAGACGTGAACATGACCGCGGGCATCGGCCGCCGAAAAGGCGCGACGACAAGCACCACAAGCGCGACGATCACCGAGGGGATCACGGTAAGCACCACAAGCGCGACTGGGATCACCGCGGCGATCGCGACCGGCACCACAAGCGCGACTGGGGCCACAGGGATCGTGACTGGCACCACAAGCGCGGCTGGGACCGCGACCGCCGGGACTGGGGCCACGGCCACCGCGGAGACCGCAAATACCGCAAGCACGGTTACTCCTGGGCTCGCCACCACAAGCCGCACCGGCCCGTCTACCGCACCGGCTACCGCCACCACAGGCCCCGCTGGCGCCCGTCGCACTACCACTACGGCTATCGCTGGAGACACCTGCCGAGCAGTTTTGTGCGCATCAGCATCGGCGGCCTGGGTTTCTTCTATAGCGATGGCATCTTCTACCGCCCACACGACTATGGCTATGTGGTAGCGCCCCCGCCGATCGGCGCCGTGGTGTACAGCCTGCCCGCCAGCGCGGTGACCGTGGTCTACGGCGGCTACAACTACTACGTGGTCTATGGCACCTACTATCTGTGGGACGGCCGCGGCTACCGCGTGGTCGACAACCCCGGCATCTTTCTCTGACTCCCGTTTTACCACCCCTACTTCAGCGGCCCCCGGGCCGCTTTTTTGTGTTCCTAATTCCGCAGGCAAAAACTGAATAAAATTTCAAAAATAACAGGCGGAAAACTGGCGCCAGAAACCGAATGAAAATTTGATTTTTATCCGCTAAAAAATAGCCTTTTTCTTATCTATAGTTATTGCTTTCCGCCCCGACTGGGCCCAAGATTCGCGCCCCGCCACACACCAATCAGATAGGCGCCATGAAACAGCAACAAGTACAAGCCTGGACTTGCGAAGACTCCGCAGAACTCTATGGAATCCGCAACTGGGGCGCCGGTTATTTCGACCTGAATGAAGCCGGCGAAATCACCGTTCGCGTGGAAAATCCCGCTGGCGAGACACACAGCGTGTCGCTGATGGATATTGCCCGCGGCGCCACTGAGCGCGGCCTCGGCCTGCCGCTGCTGCTGCGGATCGAAAACCTGCTGGACGCGCAGATAGCGCGCATCAACCAGTCCTTCGCCCGCGCGATCGAGTCCTGCGGCTACGGCAATGTGTTCCGCGGCGTCTTCCCGATCAAGGTGAACCAGCAGTGCCAGGTGATCGAGGAGATCGCCAAGGCCGGGCGCCAGTTCAACCACGGTCTCGAGGCCGGCAGCAAGGCGGAGCTGATCGCGGCCCTGTCGATCCTCGACAACACCGAATCGCTGATCATCTGCAACGGCTACAAGGACGAGGAATTCATCAACCTGGGCCTGCAGGCCCAGCGCCTCGGCGTGCAGATCTTCTTCGTGGTCGAGACGCCTTCGGAGGTGGACACCATCGTCAATTGCGCGAAAAGGGAAAATGTGCGCCCCAACATCGGTGTACGGGTCAAGCTCGCCTCCAAGGTGGGCGGCTACTGGAACGCCACCAGCGGCGACCGCAGCATCTTCGGCCTCGGCAGCAACGACCTGATCGCAATGGTGGACCAGCTGCGCCACCACGACATGCTCGACTGCCTTAAGCTGCTGCACTACCACCTGGGCTCCCAGGTGCCGAACATCCGCGACATCCGCACCGGCGTGCTGGAGGCCTGCCGCTACTACGCCGACCTGGTGGAGGAAGGCGCGGCCATGGGCTACCTGGACCTGGGCGGCGGCCTGGCGGTGGACTACGACGGCTCCAAGACCAACTACACCCACTCCAAGAACTACTCCCTGGACGAGTACTGTGTGGACGTGGTCGAGGCCATCATGGGCACCCTGGACAGCGAGGGTGTCGCCCACCCGGTGATCATCACCGAGTCCGGCCGCGCCACCGTGGCCTACTCGTCGGTGCTGCTGTTCGATATCCTCGACACCACCCGCTTCGAGCCCGTCGAACTGGAGCACACGAAAATCGCCGAGGGCGACCACCAGATGCTGCTGAACCTGCAGGACGCGGTGAACAGCATCAGCGCCAGGAACCTGCAGGAGAGCTACAACGACGCCCTCTACTATCGCGACGAGGTACGCTCCCTCTACCTGCACGGCCAGGTCAGCCTGCGCGAGCGCGCCAATGCGGAAAACCTCTTCCTGCAGGGCGCGCAGAAAATCCGCGCGCTGCTGGACGAGGCGGAGGAAGTACCGGTGGACCTGCAGGCGCTGCCGGAGGTGCTGTCGGACATCTATTATGCGAATATGAGCGTCTTCCAGTCGCTGCCGGACATCTGGGCCATAGACCAGGTATTCCCGCTGGTGCCGATCCACCGGCTGGACGAGGCGCCGACCCGCTCTGCGATCATCGCCGACATCACCTGCGACTGCGACGGCAAGATAGACCGCTTTATCGGCCGCCAGGAGGAGCACAAGACGCTGCTCCTGCACCGGGTCAAGGAGAGCGAGGACTATATTCTCGGCACCTTCCTGGTGGGCGCCTACCAGGAGACCCTCGGCGACCTGCACAACCTGTTCGGCGATACCAACGTGGTCAGCGTGCGCATTCACGACGACGGTAGTTTCGATTACAGTCGCGAGATTCACGGCGACAGCATCGCCGACGTGCTGAGCTATGTGGAGTACCAGCCGCAGGAGCTGTTCGAACGCTTCCGCAAGCTGGCGGAGCGGGCGGTCAAGGATGGCAGGATCAGTGCGCAGCAGCGCAAGCAGATACTGCATACCTATACGGCGAGCATGAGCGGTTATACCTATTTCGAGAAATAAAGTTCGGGACTCGGGACTCGCAAGATTGTGCAGTAGGAGCGGCCCATGGCCGCGATCGGACTCCCGCACATCCGGATAGCCCGATCGCGGCCATGGGCGGAAGGCCGCCCCGCCGTTCCTACAAGGTGTGAATCAGCTTCGGCAAGTCCACGCCATCTAAAACAGATTCGCAAAATAAGGAGATTTTTATGGCCAATGTACTGATTATCGGCGCCGGTGGCGTCGGCCAGGTGGTTGCGCACAAGTGCGCCCAGGTCGAGGAGGTGTTCGAGAATATCACCCTCGCCAGCCGCACCAAGAGCAAGTGCGACAAAATCGCCGATATGCTGCCGCGCAAGATCGACACCGCCGAGGTGGACGCGGACAATGTGCCGGAACTGGTGAAGCTGATCGATAAGGTCAAGCCGGACATGGTGATCAACGTCGCCCTGCCCTACCAGGACCTGCACATCATGGACGCCTGCCTGGAAACCGGCGTGCACTACCTGGATACCGCCAACTACGAGCCGCCGGAAGAGGCCAAGTTCGAGTACAAGTGGCAGTGGGCCTACCAGGACAAGTTCGAGAAGGCCGGCCTGATGGCGCTGCTCGGCAGCGGCTTCGACCCGGGCGTGACCAGCGTCTTCACCGCCTACGCGAAGAAACACCACTTCGATCGCATCAAGACCCTGGACATCCTCGACTGCAACGCCGGCGACCACGGCCTGCCGTTCGCGACCAACTTCAACCCGGAAATCAATATCCGCGAGATCACCGCCAACGGCCGCTACTGGGAAAACGGCGAGTGGGTCACCACCAAGCCGATGGAGGAGAAGCGCGTATTCGACTTCCCCGCCGGTATCGGAGAGAAGGACATCTACCTGCTCTACCACGAAGAGCTGGAGTCCCTGTCCAAGCACTATCCGGAAATCGAGCGCGCGCGCTTCTGGATGACCTTCGGCGCCAGTTACCTGAAACACCTGGAGGTGCTGCAGAACGTCGGCCTGACCAGCATCGAGCCGATCGAATTCCAGGGCCAGGAAATCGTGCCCATCCAGTTCCTGAAGGCGCTGCTGCCCGACCCGGCCAGCCTGGGCCCGCTGACCAAGGGCAAGACCTGCATCGGCAACATTATTCGCGGCATCCCCAAGGAAAGGACAGGGGACGGCGATGAGAAGATCTACTACATCTACAACATCTGTGACCACCAGGAGTGCTACAAGGAAGTCAAGTCCCAGGCCATCTCCTACACCACCGGCGTGCCGGCGATGATCGGCGCCAAGATGATGCTGGAGGGCAAGTGGATGAAACCGGGCGTGTGGAATATGGAACAGCTGGATCCGGATCCGTTTATGCACGACCTGAACCAGTACGGCCTGCCGTGGCAGGAGACCTGGCTGGACAAGCCATTCCAATAAAATCCATCGACCACCTGTAGGAGCCTGCTTGCAGGCGCCTACAGCGACTACTGCGAGTTCTCCAATGGATTTGACTCCGCGAATAGACTACTTCGGCAACTTCGACCCCACCCGCGTCCCCTCCCCCTGCTTCGTCGTCGACGAGCGGGCGCTGCGCGACAACCTGGCCGTGCTGGCCGACGTGCAGCAGCGCAGCGGCGCCAAGGTGCTGGCCGCGCTGAAGGCGTTCTCGATGTGGAGCACCGGCCCCATCGTCGCCGAGTACCTGTCCGGCACCTGTGCCAGCGGCCTGTATGAGGCGAAACTCGGTTACGAGGAGTACGGCGGCAAAGATCTCGGCAAGGAGGTGCACGTATTCAGCGCCGGCTACAAGGAGGACGAACTGAAGAAAATACTGCAGTTCGCCCACCACGTGATCTTCAATTCCTTCTCCCAGTGGAAGCGCTACAAGGAGTTGTGCCTGCAGGCGCAGAAAGAGAGGCCGGAACTGCGCTTCGGCCTGCGCATCAACCCCGAGCACTCCGAGGGCCACACCGAACTCTACGACCCCTGCGCCCCCTGCTCGCGCCTGGGCATAGTGCGTTCGCTGTTCGACGGCGAGGACCTGGACGGCATCAGCGGCCTGCACTTCCACACATTGTGCGAGCAGGACTTCAAGCCGCTGGAACGCACCATCGCCGCGGTGGAGGAAAAATTCGGCCAGCTGCTGCCGCAGATGGAGTGGATCAATTTCGGCGGCGGCCACCATATCACCCGCTGCGACTACCAGGTGGACGAGCTGGTGGACGCGGTGCGCGCCTTCTCCGACAAACACCGGGTGCAGGTCTACCTGGAGCCGGGTGAGGCCATTTCGCTGTTCGCCGGCATACTGGTGGCCGAGGTGGTGGATATCGCCTGGAACGGCCGGGACCAGGCCATCCTCGACGCGTCCGCCACCTGCCATATGCCGGACGTGCTGGAGATGCCCTACCGCCCGGAAATCACCGGCGCCGCCCGCCCCGGCGAACTGCCCCACGACTACCGCCTCGGCGGCCAGAGCTGCCTGGCCGGGGACAGTATCGGCGAATACAGTTTCAGCGATCCGCTGAAAGTCGGCGACCGGCTGGTGTTCGAGGAGATGGCCTACTACACCATGGTCAAGACCAACACCTTCAACGGCATACCGCTGCCGGCGATAGCCCTGTGGAATTCCAAGACCGACGAACTGAAAATCGTCAAGGAGTTCGGCTACGAGGATTTCAAGGGCCGCCTGTCCGGGCGGGACTGGAAAATACTCGAGCGGAGTTCCGGTGACGAAAACGGCGGATGCGCGTAGGGTGCGCCGTGCGCACCATTGGCCTGAACGGTGCGCAGGGCGCACCCTACGGCACTAAATCAAAAGATTAGCTCCCTCTCCCGCTTGCGGGACAGGGGCCGGGGAGAGGGCCTGTGGGCCGCCCCGCAAACCAGGTGCAGCAAAATGCTCTCAGAAAACGACTACCCGATATTCCTCGGCTCCGAAATCGAACAGCCGAAACCGGAAGAGGCCCTCTTCCACATACTGCCCATTCCCTACGAGGAAACCGTCTCCTACGGCGGCGGCACCGGCAAGGGCCCGGCGGCGATCCTCGAGGCCTCCTGGCAGCTGGAGACCTTCGACAATTTCTCCTATCCCTGCGAGCTGGGCATCTACACCCGCAGCCCGGTGAATGTCTCCGGCACGCCGGAGCAGGTGATGGACAATATCGCCGCGGCCACCCGCGAGGTGCTGGAGCAGGGCAAGATGCCGGTGGGTATCGGCGGCGAGCACTCGGTCACCTGGGGCGTGATCAAGGGTTACCTGGACGCGGGCATCGAGGATTTCGGCGTGGTGCAGATAGACGCCCATGCGGACCTGCGCGACCGCTACGAAGGCCAGAAGCACAGCCACGCCAGCGTGATGCGCCTGGTGGTGGAGGCGGGCATACCACTGTTCCAACTGGGCATCCGCGCCTACTGCGAGGAGGAGGTGGGCGCACGGGAGAAATACGGCGTCCACTACCTGGACGCGCACCAGTTGGTGCCCACCAACGTGCAGGAATTCGAGCTGCCGGAGGACTTCCCGAAGAAGGTCTTCTTCACCCTGGATATCGACGGCATGGACCCGTCGGTCTTTCCCTCCACCGGCACCCCGGTGCCCGGCGGTCTCGGCTGGTACCAGACCCTGAACCTGTTCGAGTCGGTAGCCAGGCAGCGGGAGATCATCGGCTTCGATCTGCTGGAATTCGCCCCCATCGAGGGCTTCCACGCCTACGACTTCGCCGCCGCCCAGCTGTTGTACAAGCTGATGGGTATAGTGCAACGCACCAGAAGGGTTTAATGCTGAGGCGGCGCCCGCCGCCCCTTACACAACCCGCTCCAGCACATCGGTGGCCCTGTGGGCCGCCGATACCCCGTCGATCAGTATCACGTCGCCTTCGCTGTTGCGCGTGCGCAGCGGCAGTATCTCCTGGTAGGCCGCCGACTCGTACCAGTTCCTGGCGCTGTCCAGGTCGGGGAATTCGATAATGATCAGGTCGCCGCCCCAGTTGCCCTCCAGGGATTCAAACGGCCCGCCGTGCACCAGGAAGCGCCCGCGGTAAGGCGCCAGTGTGGCGTCGATCCTCTGCAGGTACTCGACGATGTCCTCTCCCACATTCACGTTGTGCAGATGTCCTATGGCGTAAGCGGGCATGGTGCCTCCCTGTATCAGTCTGTTGGCCGGATGAACAGGGGCAAGTTACCGGCGCTGAGCCTCCGCGTCGATTACCGCTGCGGTGAGTGCCCGCCTTTTTACGCCGGAGCGGCGGGAAATCCATTTCCAGTTGGGAAGGCAGCAGGGCTGCGGTGGCGGTGACTCAGGCGCCGCCGCTGGCGTCAGTGGCGCACCAGGTCGCCGACCGACGGGTTTTCCTTTTCCATTGGCGCAAGGTAGCGCCGCTGCCGACAGGCGTCTATCAACGCTTTTGTCCTGCATTTCACATTTCTTAACCCGCAGGCGTGGCGAAGGGGCGATTGCAGGGGTTAAAATTTAAGCTAAGTAAGTAATCGCTTCGCTGGAGAGAGCGTGAAGACGTTAAAAACGCTGATTGGCGCGGCGGCGCTGCTGGCCCTGGCGGCATTTGCCTTCAGCCCGCCCGCCGATGCCTCGCCCCGCGGCTACGAGCGCGGCGGATACGGCTATCACCGCCCGTACAAGCACTGGCACAGGCACCACCACCGCGGCCCCCGCTACTACGCCCCCGGCTATTGGGGGCCGCGCATTTCCCTCGGCTTTGTGGCGCCGATACTGCCGGCCGGCTACGTGAGCCTGGCCGTCGGCGGCAGTCCCTATTTCTACCACGGCGGCTACTTCTACCGACCGGCGCCGTCGGGCTACGTGGTGGTCTCGGCGCCGCTGGGCGCCTCGGTGGTGTCGCTGCCGGCCAGTGCGGTACAGATCCAGGTCGGCGGCGCCATCTATTACCAGTACGCCGACGCCTACTACCAGTGGCGACCGTCCAGCCGCGCCTATGTGGTGGTGCCGCCGCCGGCCGGCGCTTCGGCAGCCGGCGCCCCCCCGGCCCCGGCAACTCCCGCTGCGCCTCCGGTCCCGGGCGCCGCAACCTACGGCTATGCGCCGGGCCAGGTGGTGGAGGAACTGCCCACCGGCTATACGGCCGAGGTGATCAACGGCGTGCAGTATTACCGCTACGGCAGTGACTACTTTATGCCGACCCGGCGGGACGGGCGCGAGGTCTATGTGGTGGTGCGGATCTAGATCCCAAGGCTGATCGCGGCCAACGGCCGCCCCGGCCGCTCCATGTATTCACGGCGCCTTCGGCCCTACAGGGGCAATATCTCCCGTAGGAGCGGCCGTTGGCCGCGATCGGGTTATCGGCCCTCTACGGCACCAGCTTCAGCGACAGATCATCCAGGTAGGAGTCGTTGTCGGTTCCGTTATTGCGGGTGCCGCGCAGATGGAACTCCACGGTGCGGGTACCCACCGGTACATCCACAATACTGCTCCTCAGTGTATAGCTGGTGGTGGCGCTGGAAACGGGAGCGGAGCTTCCCAGGCTCTGGCCGCCGGCGTCGACAAACACCAGGAATATCTCCGGCACGTCGCTGCCGTTCCAGTTGCGCATATAGCCTGCATATTCGGCGCTCAGGCCGCTGTCGATGGCGGCGGCGTAGGCGCTCACATCCACCGTCTGCACCGCCTCCGCCACGGCGGCCTCGTTGCACAGGGCGCCGACGGCAAAGTAGCGGCTGCCGCTGTGGGGCGCCACGCCGTTGCACTCGCCGCTGGTCAGGCTCTCCAAGTAACCGGACAGCGGCTGCCAGTGATCCGTGCCCTGCTCGGCACCCGGGTTGACCAGCAGATTGTCACTGGGGATCTGCGGTTCCTGGTTGCCGTCATTCGGCAGCACGAGTGACAGATGGATGTCGTCGAGATAGGAGTCGTTGTCGGTGCCGTTGTTGCGCGTGCCCTCGATCCACACATCCAGGGTATAGGTGGTCGCGGGCACAGCGATACTGCCCGACACCCGGGTCCAGCTGGTGGTGGCGGAGCTGATCACGTTGCTGCTGCCGATCACATTCCCCTGCTGGTCGAGGAACTCCAGATACAGCTCCGGCACATCGCTGCCGCTCCAGTTGCGCATATAGGCGGCGAAGTTGGCGCTCACAGTGCCGCCGGCGATGGCGTCGCGGTAACCGGCCAGGTCGATGCGCTGGCGCGCGCGGGCCAGGGCCGACTCACTACACAGGCCGCCGATGGCGAAGTAGCGGCTGCCGCTGTTGGGGCTGGCGCCATTGCACTCGCCCTGGATCAGGGACTCCAGCACACCCTCCTCCACCGTCCAGCCGCCGGTACCGTCCTCGGCGCCGGGATTGACGACCAGGTTGCCGGTCTCCATCAGGTCCGGCGTGGTGAAGCTCAGCTCCTGGGACCAGTCCGACCATTCCCAGTGCTCGTCGCGGTAGCGCACGCGCCAGAAGTAAGTGGTGTTGCCGGCCAGGCCGCCGACGGAGTAGCGGGTGATATCCACTCCGTCCTGGATATTCATCTCGTACCAGATGTTCTCGCTGCGGGTCCTGTTGCCCCAGGCGTCGACGACCGGATCGCTGTAGTCGCCGGCAACGGTCGTCACCTGCCAGTGGCTGGCCAGGTGGCTGTCGCCGTCGGCATCGCCGAAGGGGCCCGCCTGCAGCTCGGCATTGATATCGGCGATCTGGCCGCCGGGGGCCTGGGCCACCGGCGCATTCGGTGGAGTATTGGCGCCGCCGATCACGAAATCGTCGCGGGAGCTGGCGTCGCTGTAGCCGTAGTAATCCCGATCGTCGCCGCCGGTGCGCCGCCGTACATGCACCGCCGGCGCGCCCTGGGCGCTGAAGGTCAGCGCCGAGTAGCCGTACTCGTCGTAGCTCTTCTGGAACTCGTCGTAATCGCGCTGGGCGTACTCACCCCAGAAGTCGATATCGCCGGCGCTGGTGGCGGCGTTCAGCCACAGGTGCTTGACGTCGCGGGACTGGCCGCGGGAATAGGCGTGGGTGTGGCCGAACAGGTGGCCGCTGATGGTGCCGGTCTGCGCGGAGAAGTCCTCCAGCTTCTGCACGAAATCACAGGTGACCGGGTTCTCGCCGGGCAGCCACAGCTCCGACTTGCACGGGTGGTGCAGCTGGAAAAACACATAGTCGATGCCGCCGTCCTGGGCAGTATCATCGAGCAGGCCGTCGAGCCAGCTCTCCTGGGCGCTGTGCATGGTCGCGCCGAGGCTGGTGTTGGAGTTGAGGCCGATCAGGCGCAGGTTGGCGTAGTCAAGGTAGTACCACTGCTCCGGGTAACCGACGGTGCCGTTTTGCGGCAGTTTGAAATACTTCAGGTAGTTGCTGATGTCGTAGTCGTGGTTGCCGATCGACGGGATCAACGGCACATAGGGGCTGATGCCCCTGACCATGGCGAAGAACTCGTTGCGCCACTGGCTGACGACTCCGCCGCTGGTTACCAGGTCGCCGGGAATCACAATGCCGGCAATATCCCCGGGGCAGCTGTTCACATCGCCGCCGCACTCCACACCGATCAGGCCATTTTGCACGATATCCTGAAAGCGCTCCGGCCAGTCGCCCTGGGTGTCGCTCAGCACGATAAATTTGAAATCCCCCACTGCATCGCCATCGGCGGGCCAGGTGCGGAAGCGATAGACGGGCGTATCGCCGTTTTCGGAGCGCACGAAATATTCGTAGTTGCTGCTCGAAGCCAGGCCGTCGATCTGCGCCTGGAAAATGGTGCTGCTGCCGTCGACAGTGCCGGCGGGCAGCTGCTGGAAATTGCCCTGTCCCAGCGGGCGGTAGTGCACACTGAAACTGTTGTCATTGGACTCGAACATCACCGTCATGCTGTCGGCGGACGGCGACTGCAGGTAGGGCTCCACCAGGAAACTCGGGCTGGCGGACGCCAGCGGGGAACAGAGGGATGCAGCAAACAACAGTGGCGACAGCAAACAGGATCTTTTTGTTTTCGGTTTCATCGGCACATCCCCATATTTGGTCTAGACCAGTTTGAAGGAGACCCAGAGAGTAGAGAGGTTCCGTGAACTTTATATTTAGGCTGCGCTAATTCATTTTTAACTGTGCAACCAGCTTGCCGATCTGTGACCCAGTTTTGGTTGGTGTCGGCTATTTCTACGCAGCTAGGCCGTGAAAACGAGCAAACTGCCGCAAGGCCCGGTTGAAGCTCGCCAGCAGAGCCGAACCGGGCTTTTTGTTCCAGTGCAGCGATTCGATGCGCATCATATCCGCCTCCCGGTCCGCCTTCAGGTCCACCACACCGGCAAAGCCGTCACCGTAGAGAATCGGCAGGCAGAAATAGCCATAGCGGCGCTTGTGCGCGGGCAGGTAGCACTCCAGCTGGTAGTCGAAATCGAACAGTCGCTTCAGGCGCTTGCGCTGCAGCACCAGCGGGTCGAAGGGGGACAGCAGGCGCACCCTGCGCGGCGCTCTGGCCGGACTGACCTGTTCGTCCTCGACCAGCAACAGTTCCCTCCCTCGCGGCAGGAGTTCGCCGCTCTTCAGCATCGATTCCACCGCCTTCTCGATCAGCGGCCTGTCGTGCTTGCGCAGGTAGGCTATCTCCTCCGGGCGCCCGATGCCCTGGCAGCGCAGGAAGCTGCGCACCAGGTGACAGCCGTATTCCAGGTCGCTGGCGGTGCCCGTGTGGATACGGGGCGGCAGCAGCCGCTCCGGCAGGTCGAAGACTTTCTGGAAGCCGTCGCGGTGGCTGACCATCAGTTCGCCCTCGTGGAACAGCTGTTCCAGGGCCTTCTTCTCGTCGGACCACTCCCACCAGCCGCCCTTGGCCTTGACGAAATCGCTGGCCTTGAGGGGCCCCTCGGCGCGCACCCGGTCCAGCACATGGCGGCAGAGTCTGGCGTTCTTCTCGAACCAGTGGCTCTGGCCCTCGCGGATGCGGTTCATGCGCACGCGGGCGAAGCGGTAGTGCTCCATCGGCAGGTAGGCCGCGGCGTGGGACCAGTACTCGAAAATCTCGCGGCGCTGCTCCGCCTGCTCCAGCTGCTTTTCGCGGTAGCGCGGCAGACGGTTGTAGAGCTGGTGGTGATGGGCACGGGTAATTCGCTGGATGGCGTCCAGCTGCAGCGCGCCCAGGTGGCGGATCAGGGAAGGCAGGTCATGGGGCCAGGGGCTGTGTATATGCTGGCGCTCGATAACCAGTGCGCGGATTTCTTTATCGGAAAGCAAAGCAGTCGCCCCTACGGGCCCAGATTGGAGAAATTAATCACTCGGGCCATCCATGGCCCTCGCCCTTCGGGCAGCCTTCGGCTGTACTAAATGGCTGTCCTGCCATTTAGTCGCCCTGGTAGTACTCCGGCGCCAGGTTGTCGAAGCGGGTGTACTTGCCGACGAAGGCCGCGCGGCAGGTGCCAATCTCACCGTTGCGCTGCTTGCCGATAATCAGTTCGGCCATGCCCTTGTCCGGGCTGTCCTCGTTGTAGTACTCGTCGCGGTAGATAAACAGGATCACGTCGGCGTCCTGCTCGATGGCGCCGGATTCCCGCAGGTCCGAGTTCATCGGTCGCTTGTTGGGGCGCTGTTCCACGCCGCGGTTCAGCTGCGACAGGGCGATCACCGGGCAGTTGTATTCTTTTGCCAGTCCTTTCAGCGAGCGGGAGATCTCGGAGATCTCCTGGGTGCGACCCTCGGTGCTGCCGGCCACCTGCATCAGCTGCAGGTAGTCCAGCATGATCATGGCCGGCATGCTCCTGGCCTCCGCCTCCTCGCGGGTCAGCTTGGGGTTCTCTCGCATCAGTTTGTTGGTGTGATCGCGCACGGTACGCTTGACCCTGGCCCGCACCTCGCTGGGGGAGAGCGCCGGGGTGTCGTCGATATACAGCGCCCTGCCCTTCATCTTCTGTACCGCGCTGGACAGCTTGGGCCAGTCCTCCTCCTGCAGCTTTCCATTCCTGATGCGGCCCTGGTCGATGCGGCCGATGGAGGACAGCATCCGCATCACCAGGCTGTCGGAGGGCATCTCCATACTGAAGATCAGGGTGGGCTTCTCCTGGCTCAGCATGGCGGCCTCGATGAAGTTCAGCGCCAGCGCCGTCTTGCCCATGGATGGGCGCGCGGCGAGGATGATCAGTTCGCCCGGCTGCCAGCCGGAGGTGCGCTGGTCCAGCTCGGTAAGGCCGGTGCTGAGGCCAGTAATGTCCCCTTCCTGCTTGAACAGCTCGTCGATGCGTTCGACGGTCTGCTTCAGCAGGGCGTCGACGCCGACGAAGCCGCCCTCCTTGGCGCGCCCCTCGGCGATCTCCGCCACGCGGCGCTCGGCCATCTGCAGCAGGTCGGCGGAGGCCAGGCCGCCGGGGTTGAAACTGGTGCGGCTGATCTCGCCGGCGGCAGCGATCAGCTGACGCAGCATGGAGCGCTCGCGCACTATCTTGGCGTAGGCGACGATATTGGCCGCGGAGGGGGTGTTCTCGGCCAGTTCGGCCAGGTAGGCGGGGCCGCCCACTTCCGCCAGCAGGTCGCGGCTGGCGAGGGCCTCCGCCAGGGTGACGATATCCAGCGGCTGCTCGCCGTCGGTCAGCTGGCGCATCACCGTGAAGATCACCCGGTGGCGGGCGACGAAGAAGTCCGCCTCGCCCAGCTGTTCGGCGACACTGTCGATGCGGCCCGGATCCAGCATCAGGCCGCCCAGCACCGACTGCTCCGCCTCCACCGAGTGCGGCAGTGGCGAGGTCTCTTCGGTGGACACTTCTTCTTCCGGGACGGCGTATTCGTCGATCATAGATATCTATTGGGCAGAAACAAATCGGGCGCTGAATCCGACAGAGGATCCAGCGCCCGATTGTAGCGCGACTTGGCATCTGCGTGGATATCCATGCAGGGCCAGTGGCATGCTCAGCAGGGCGAACACGAGATTCGCCCTTACGGAATGAACGCTACGCGTTTATTCCGCCTCGATCACTACCTTGACGGTGGCGATCACGTCGGAGTGCAGCTGTACGTCGACTTCGTACTCGCCCACTTCGCGCAGTGCGCCCTTCGGCAGCTTCACTTCGGCCTTGGCCACTTCGACGCCGGCGGCGGTGATCGCTTCGGCGATGTCGCGGGTACCGATGGAGCCGAACAGCTTGCCCTCGTCACCGGCATTGGCGGCGATGGTCACAGACAGGTCGGCCAGCTTGGCGGCGCGGCCTTCGGCCTCGCTCACCTTGGCAGCTGCGGCGGCTTCCAGTTCGGCGCGCTTGGCTTCGAACTCGGCGATGTTGGCTTCGGTAGCCGGAATCGCCTTACCGGTGGGCAGCAGGAAGTTGCGGCCAAAACCGGCTTTGACTTCAACGCGGTCGCCCACGTTGCCCAGTTTGCCTACTTTGTCGAGCAGAATAACTTCCATCTCGGTTTCCTCAATTTCGGTTGTGCGGGTCGCGTCTATTTATTTCCGGAGCGCCCGCGAATATCTATCCAGCTATCTATCAGTGCCAGGCCGCACAGGAAGCCGGCCAGCGGCAGCGCCGCGATCACCAGCATCACATACAGCGCCACCAGCGGTCCGCGCCCCCATCCCTTGCTGGCTACCAGCCAGTGGATCAGGGCTATGCCGGCGACCACCAGCGGGAAGGCGACCACCGCGCCCCAGAACACATAGTCCTGGGTTAGCAGGCTGTACACCCACACCAGCATGCCGACCGCCGCCAGCGGCAGCGGCATGCGCAGCTGGTGAAACTCCTGGCGGAGACCGCCGGGGTTGTACAGCAGCGCCTGCCAGTAGCGCCCCAGCACCAGGGCCAGGGTCGCGGTGATGGCGGATATCCAGCTCAGGTATCCGGTGGCGAGGGCCTCGCTGCCGAATATCTGCTGCAGCTGTTCCGCCTGGTCGCCGCCGGATTCCTCCGCCGCCTGCAGCAGGCTCTGCAACAGGCCACCGCTGAAATGGGCGGTGAGCAGTATGCCCGCCGCGGCCACCGCGGTCAGCGCCACCAGGGCGGCGCCCCAGGAGCGGCTGCTGCGCAGTACCAGCGCGCCGCAGAAGACCGCGGCGAAGTGACTGGCGGCGAGGCCGGTCATCAGCGGCGACATATAGCCGCCCATACCCGCGGCGATCACCGGCAGCAGCGCCCAGGCCAGGACCATCAGGCCATCGCTGCTGCCGCGACGCAGGCTCACCAGGGCCAGCGCCGCCGGGCTGATCAGCGGTATGCCCACCATGGTGATGAGCACCGCCCGCACGCGCCCGCGCATAATGAATTCGGCCAGGGCGCGCACGTCTAGATAGCTTCTCTTGTTAAACGTCTAAGCTCGAAAGCTTAGGCCTCGTGGCTGTCCGTGTACGGCAGCAGGGCCAGGTAGCGGGCGCGCTTGACCGCAGTGGCCAGCTGGCGCTGATACTTGGCTTTGGTACCGGTGATACGGCTCGGAACAATCTTGCCGGTTTCGGAGATGTAGGCCTTCAGGGTATCGAGATCCTTGTAGTCGATACGCTTTACGCCTTCAGCGGTGAAACGGCAGAACTTGCGACGACGGAAAAAACGTGCCATCTGATAATCCCCTTACTCTTCGTCTTCGGCGGTATCGGAAGTGTCTTCTTCCGCTTCGTCGGAGGAAGACCTGTCTTCCTGCTCAGCGCGCTCGCGGCGCTCGGAGCGCTCTGCGCGGGCGGCCTTGCGCTCGCGGCTCTCTTTTTCCGCCTTCATGATCGGGCTTTCTTCGGTGATGGCCTCGTCTTCGCGCATCACCATGTTGCGCAGCACGGCGTCGTTGTAGCGGAAGTTGGTGGTCAGCTCTTCCAGAGCCTCTTCCGTGCACTCGACGTTCATCAGGATGTAGTGGGCTTTGTGGATCTTGTTGATCGGGTAAGCCAGGCGGCGACGGCCCCAGTCTTCCAGGCGGTGAACCTGGCCACCGCTCTCTTTGATGGTAGAGGTGTAACGCTCCACCATGCCGGGCACCTGCTCGCTCTGATCCGGGTGGACCAGGAATACAATTTCGTAATGACGCATTTTCGCTCCTTACGGGTTAAACAGCCTCCCGGGCAATCCGGTGAGGCAAGGAGTACAACGGGCCCGTATCGGGCCCATTGCGGGCGGCGTATTCTAGGCACTTGGCCTCTTGGTTGCAAGTTGATCAATGCCCAGGACGGGCGAGGACTGGCCGGGGAGCGGTTGCCGCGGCGGCGCGGCAACCGCTCCCCCAAGGGCTTAGAAAGTGTACCGGACGCCGAGGCTGGCTTCGGTCTTGTCGTGGGTATAGAGATCGAAGTTCTCTTCATTGTCGGTGAAGGAGACCTTGCCGGCCAGTTGCAGCCGCGGCGACAGGTAGAACTGCGACTTCAGCCAGGAACTGACCCTGTCTGCCTCCCGGACCTCCTCCTTCAGGACACCGTCGCTGTCCGTCAGGCTGTTGACGCCGTCGTACTCACTGGCCCGGTACTCCACGCCGGCGGACAGCTCCCAGTTGTCCAGGAGCGGCCATTCCAGCTCCAGGGCGGTGCTGTGGCGGGTCGGTGAGTAGCTGTAGAAGGCGCCGTTGTCGCTCTCCAGATCGGCCCGATCATTCACATCCAGCCGGTAGAGCGCATTCACGGTAACCTGGCCCAGAGGTCGCTTGAGTTTTGCCTCAAATCGGTGGCGCCAGCCGTCCAGGTGGGAATAGTCGCTGCCGCCGCTGTAGTGGCCGGGCAGATAGGCGAGGCTGAGGCGGGTACCGGAAAACGTCTGCTGCACGCGGCCGATCAGCCGGGTCGAGCGGGTGAGCTGCTCGCCGTCGAGGAATGTGGAGTCCGCGGCGGCGCCCAGCTCCACCTGCCAGCCGTTCCACGTCAGGTCGCGGGACAGGCCGAGGCTATAGCTGCTGACATCCAGGGCGCTGTACTCCGAGTAGCCGCGGTTGTAGGCAGACCCCTGCAGTCTCCAGCCGTCGGCGGCGGTTCCCGCCAGGCGGTACTGGCCCCAGGCAAACAGCTCCGAGTAGTTGTCCTCGGCAAGAGTGGAATCCGCCACCAACTCGTCCTGCAGGGCGAAGACATTGTCGTCGTAGCCTGCGCTCACACTGGCGATCGCCAGCCACTGTCTGGCGGGGGCGGCGGCGCGCGGTGCGGCAGGCGCCAGGGCGGCCAGGCGCCTGCCGGAGAGGGATCGCAGCTTCGCCGAATCGGCCTGTGCCTGCACCTCGGTGTAATGGCGGATTGCGCCGGACCTGTCCCCCCGCTTTTCCGCAACCAGCCCCAACTGGAAGCGCGCCAGGTCCCGCCACTCGGGATCGTCCAGCAGCTGCCGGAACGCGTTGCCGGCCTCTCGGTAATTGCCCAGTTTGAAGTGGGTGACGCCGATATTGTAAGTCAGCTTCGAACTGCTGCTTCCCTTCTGCTGCTCCCACTCAAACAGCGCCAGGGCACTCTGGTATTCCCCGCGCTTGAACGCCGCAGTGCCCTGGGCGTAATAATCCTGCGCCTGCGCGAACAGGGAGGCGCTCGCCAGTCCCACCAGGGAAGCCGCCTTCATTGCTTTTATCCACATTGTGATTTATCCGTCATTATTGAAAATGCAAAAAACGGCCGGGCATTGCTGCCCGACCTTCAGCGCGTCGCAATAGTGTTGATACCGAACTCAGGTTCCGGGGGTGTCCGGAATATTGTCGGTGGCATCGTCGATCACTGTATCCAGGTCGATCGGCAGCTGGTCTTTCACATCATCGGGGATATTGTCCAGCACATCCTCGGGAATATTCTCCGTCGCGCCGCCGGACAGGGCATTTTTCAGCGCTTCCTCCGCGGCCTCATTGGCGTTCTTCGCGGCCTCCTGGGCGGCTTCCTGGGCATTTTTCACAGCTTCCTTGGCCTGGTCCGCCGCCTGGGCCGCCACGCCTTCGGCCATGGCCTCCATCTCTTCAGCTTCCTCGAGTTCCTCTTCGACCTCCTCCTCGCCGCGCTGGCGCGCCGCGTTGGCGGTGGCCAGGCCAAAGGCTGCGGCCTCTTTCGCCACGTCGCTGGCCTCTTCCGGCAGCTCGATCACGCTGATCACGTCCTCCACATCGCCGTCGGCTTCCACCACAGTCACTGTCACATCCAGGTCGTCACCGCTCTCGTCATCGGCAATAGCCGGCACAGCGATCTGCGCAGAGACAAACAGCGCCAGGACCATTGATTTCTTGAGTATGTCCATTTTTATTGAGCCTCACTTTTCTACTTAGGGGAAAGGTTTTCAAATCATTGTTGTCGAATCGGACGGGGCCGCATCGGCGGGCGCAACCTGAACCGGCACCCTGAATTCCCTGTGCGCGCCGCCGTGCTCTATGCGGATCAGTACTTCCGCCGTCTCCGCCGATTCCCGCAGGCGCACCGGCAGGGTGAGCCGGTTGGAGCCGGCATTCAGGTCCGCCTGCCACTGCAGTTCGCGGGTATCGCCGTAACCCTCGAGCATCAGATTGGACGGTAGCGACACCCGGATGGTGGCGCCCCGCAGGGTGCGGGGCGTATCCAGGGATACACTGACCGGCAGCGCAGCCACGGCCTGGGGTGCGACGGGCAGCGGCTGCTGCCAGCGGGGCAGTGACACCAGCACCGCCAGCAGCAGGCTGGCGGCAGTCGCCAGCTGCCAACCGCGCACGCGGGAGCGGGATTCCTCCCGCCGCTCCGGCAGCGCCGCGGCCAGCACCCGCTGTTCAAACCCTTCGGACGGTTCCGGTGCCGGCATGGTGCGCAACAGGCGCACCACCCTGAGCTCCTCGGCGTGATCGCGACAGCCGTCGCACTGGCGGAGATGCATTAACAGCGCGCTGCTGTTCTGCTCGCGCATCAACTCCAGTTCCCGCCTTGCCTGATTACATTCCATACTCGCCTCCTCGACACCGCTTAACACGCATGACAGCTGTCAATGGTTCCCGGCTGCAGCGCCGCTTTCAGTTTTTTTCGCGCTCGGTGCAGACGGGATTTCACCGTGCCCACATTGATTTCCAGAATTTCCGCCACTTCCAGTGCCGTGTGCCCTTCCACATCGTGCAGTAGCACCACATCGCGCCAACCCTCATCCAGGTCTCCCAGCGCCCGGTTCAGCGCCCGCTGCAACTCCAGCTGCTGGTAGCGATCGCGCTCGTCGACCAGGCGCTCCTGGAAAAAGGCCTCGTCACTGCTCCAGGGCAGGCCCTCCTCCACCGGCGAGCTGGCGCGGCGGCGGTAGAGATCCACATAGCGGCGATAGAGCACCTTCACCAGCCAGGGGCCCGGCTTGTCCACCGCCGCCAGCTCCTCGAGGCGGGGGAACAGGTGGGTCAACACGTCCTGCACCAGGTCCTCGGCCTCCGCCCGGTTCTGCGTCCAGCGGTAGGCCATGCGGTACATCAGCCGGAGATGCGGGCGCACCAGGGCGGTAAAGCGGTCCTCCGGCGCTCTGCGGCCGCGGAAAAACTGCGTCAAACTCACCCCATTACTCCTTTGCCGATCCCAATCGACTCATTAACACGCAGCAGCGCCCGAAAAGGTTCCCGCGAAAACAGAAAAAATAGAAACAAACCACCGGCTTAGAAAATAGTTACACGAACGCACGGCTCAAAAGGTTCCCGGCGCAAAATTATTCCAATATGCAGATTTAAATAGCATTTAATTTCCGAGAAACCCCGCAATAACCTCATTGTAATTGCAGAAACCCTTCGCTAGCTTCACTCGGCGGGCATTTGGCAAACGCCGGCGCCGCTACGGCACCGGCTGAATTCTGTCCCGCCCGACAAGAAGTTGTGCGCGGGTATCTGTTGTGCCCGGTAGGCGCAGTTCTGTGCTTTTGCGTCGAAGTATCACCTGGTCCTGCGGTCGGATATCCGATCCATATGGGGGCTCACCCCAAATCCAATAATAATTCGTAAGGTAATCTTTGACATGAAACAAAAACTATTAGCCGCGGCCATTGCCGTTTCGGCGAGCGCAATGGCTCACGCCGACAAACCCAGCTTCACTGCGGAATCCTCTGTCGTCGACGTGCACAACCGCTGCATCGTCCGCTTCCACGACAGCTTCTCCGGTGCGGATGCGGCGGGTATCGCCAAGCGCCTGGTCGCCCAGGCCCGTTCCGCCGGCCACGCCAATGCCGCGGCACAGTATGTGTACCGCAACACCATCAAGGGGGCCACCCTCAACCTGTCCTGCGCCGCGGCCAGCGCCGTATTCGGCGGTGACTCGGCGATCATGCGCATGACACCCGACAGCATCGTCAGCATCAGTGCGCGGCCGGGTTCCGGCGACGTCTCCACCGCCGGCCAGGTTACCCCCTGGGGCATCAGCCGCGTCGGCGGACCGGTGGACGGCAGCGGCCGCGACGCCTGGATCATCGACACCGGTATCGACCTGGACCACGCCGACCTGAACGTGGACGGCAGCCGCGGCTTCACCGCCTTCACCCGCGGCCCCAGCGCCGGCAAGGTCGATGACGATCACGGTCACGGCACCCATGTGGCCGGCACCGTCGGCGCGCTCGACAACGGCATCGACGTGGTCGGCGTGGCCGCCAATGCCACCGTGATTCCGGTGAAGGTACTGGACAGGCGCGGCTCCGGCACCACCTCCGGTGTCATCGCCGGGGTCGACTATGTGGGCGCCAACGCCGCGCCCGGTGACTGCGCCAATATGAGCCTCGGCGGCGGCGTCAGCCAGGACCTGGATGACGCGGTGGTGGCAGCCTCGGAGAACTCCGGCGCCTTCTTCGTGCTGGCCGCCGGCAATGACGGCGACGATGCCAACAACCACTCGCCGGCCCGCGCCAACGGTACCTATGTGCGCACCATCTCCGCCCACGACAGCAGTGACACCCTCGCCTCCTGGTCCAACTGGGGCAATCCCCCGGTCGACTATGCGGCCCCCGGCGTCAGCATCCTATCCACGGCAATGGGCGGCGGCACCGTCACCTATTCAGGCACGTCCATGGCATCGCCCCACGCCTGCGCGGTGATGATGATGAGCAACGGCAATCCGAATACCGACGGCACCGTGAACGGTGACCCGGACGGCAATCCGGATCCGATCATTCATATGTAACCCTGTGGTATTTCTTTGTTGCTAGGTGCTTCAATGCGTTTGGCCGGGTCCTGTACCCGGCCTTTTTTTATTTGCGATGGGAGCATGGATGCACTGCTACCGCCCCCCCGAGAGTACCGTCTCTGCACTCATCTGGCCCGGTGCTTCCACGAGGCGCCGGCGGGATTTTTCCTGACGCCATGTCCAACGAACAGGGTTCTTGCGCAATAAAGCAGCCACAGAAACCGCATTACTGGTCATTATCACCACCAATAGTGAAAAATCGGGGATGGTAATTGCCCCGGCGACTGGCTAGCTTTGATCCCGGGCCCACCAGTGTGCAGTCGCCGCGCTCTGCGGCCGGGTGTGGGCCCCGATGTTGAGATGTGCTCAGGTGTCTGTGTTGCCACGGAGGGCGCAGTCTTGTGCATTCGCGTCGAAGTACCGCCTGGCTCAGTGGTCGGACAACCGTTCCACCCGGGGGAAACCCCGCCCATTCGATAATAATTTACAAGGTGACTTTGACATGAGGAAATCACTGATAGCAGCGGCAGTCGCCGTCGCCGCAAGCTCAGCAGTTCAGGCCGAACAACCCACCTTTGGTAGCAGTCCGGCGGTTGCCGATGTGCACAACCGCTGCATAGTGCGCTTTCACGATACTTTTTCCGGCGCGGAAGCCGCGGGCATTGCCGGGCGCCTCGTGGCCCAGGCCAGGGCCGCCGGCCACAGCCGGGCGGCGGCGGACTTTGTCTATCGCAACACCATCAAGGGCGCTGCGATCAATCTTCCCTGTGCCGCAGCCAGCGCAGTTTTCGGCGGAGACTCCTCCATCATGCGCATGACGCCCGACAGCATTGTCAGCATCAGCGCCCCGCCCACCTGCCCGGGCAACAGCTGCGGCGGTGACGGCGGCGGCTCCGAGGCCGAGGTCACCCCCTGGGGTATCGCGCGCGTGGGCGGCCCGGTGGACGGCAGCGGCCGCGATGCCTGGATCATCGATACCGGCATCGACCTGGATCACGCAGACCTGAACGTGGACGGCAGCCGCGGCTTCAGCGCCTTCAGCTCCGGCCCCAACGCCGGGGTCGATGACGGCCACGGCCACGGCACCCATGTGGCGGGTACCGTGGGCGCCATCGACAACGACATCGACGTGGTCGGCGTGGCCGCCAATGCCACGGTGATTCCGGTCAAGGTCCTCGACAAGCGCGGCTCCGGTACCACTTCCGGCGTCATCGCCGGGGTCGACTACGTGGGTGCCAACGCCTCCCCCGGTGACTGCGCCAACATGAGCCTCGGCGGCGGCGTCAGCCAGGACCTGGACGACGCGGTGGTGGCAGCCTCGGAGAACTCCGGCGCCTTCTTCGTGCTGGCCGCCGGCAACGACGGCGATGATGCCAACAACCACTCTCCGGCCCGCGCCAACGGTACCTATGTACGCACCATCTCCGCCCACGACAGCAGTGATACCCTCGCCTCCTGGTCCAACTGGGGCAATCCCCCGGTCGACTACGCAGCCCCCGGCGTCAGTATTCTGTCCACCAAGATGGGCGGCGGCACCACCACTTACTCCGGCACCTCAATGGCATCTCCCCACGCCTGTGCGGTGATGATGATGAGCAACGGCAATCCGAAAACCGACGGCACCGTGAGTGGTGACCCGGACGGCGATCCGGATCTGATCATTCACATGTAAGTGATACCGGCCGGCAGTTTGCACGCGATTACAATAACCAGAAGCTGCCGGATTGTTTATCTGTAGACGAGCCGGGCCTGTGCCCGGCCTTTTTATTCGTTACTTTTTTTGGGGGGGGAATATGGATTCACTGGTCCTGCTGTTCGAGAAGGCCGTATCTGCAGAAGTCTGCGACCACCTGATCCGGCGCTTCCGCGAGGCGCCGGAGAAGCAGCCGGGCAGGACCGGCTCCGGCGTGGACCCGACAAAGAAAAACAGCTCCGACCTGTTTATCTCCGGACTGGATTCCTGGCGGGAGGAGTGCACCACCATCGACAACACTGTCCTGCGCGGCCTGATGGAATACTGCCGCCGCTATCCGCATCTGCTGACCGGCGCCCTGTCCCCGACCATTTTCGACCAGGCGAGCAACCGGATGCGCAATCTCGCCGCCGGGGATATCGGCAATCTCGACGAGCGGCAGCTGCAGATGCTGGTGTCCGGCATCTTCCGCCTGGACAATATCAACTTCCAGCACTACGAGAAGGCCAAGGGCGGCTACTACCACTGGCACTCCGAGCACTTCCCCCACCCCAGCGATCCCGGGCAGAAATCCCTGCACCGGGTGCTCCTGTGGATGCTGTACCTGAACGATGTGGACGAAGGCGGCGAGACGGAGTTTCTCTACCAGGGCGCCAGGATCAAGCCGAAAAAAGGCAGCCTGATCCTGGCCCCCTGCGGCTTCACCCACACCCACCGCGGCAATGTGCCGCTGTCTGACGACAAATACATTCTGACCTCCTGGGTTCTGTACCGCCCGGCGGCAGAACTCTACGGAACGGCACCGGCAGAGCCCACGGCGGAGACAGGCTGAAAAACTGCGGGCCGCGCTGTGGACTGAGCCGCTCGCTCGTACAAGTGGTCAGAAGATGTAGCTGATCCCCAGGCTGGCCTCCGTCTTGTCGTAGGTGTAGACATCCCGGTTTTCCTCGTTGTCGATGACAACGAGTTTTCCATCCAGGCTGAACCGCGGCGTAATCTTGAACTTCATCGCCAGCCAGGTTTTGACCCGGTCGGATTCCCGCCGATAGCTCAGCACAGTCCCGTCGCTCTCGGCAACCCGGTTGGTGCCGTCGTAGGTGCTGCGCCGGAACTCCACCCCGGTGGACAGATTCCAGTTTGCTGACAGGGCCCAGTCCAGCGCGCCGCCTATCGCGTGGCGCAGCGGGGAGTAGCTGTAGTAGTCCACCTCGTCCCTTTCCAGGTCGGCGCGGTCGTTGGCATCGTAGCGGTAGTAGACCTTGGCCTCGAACGCAAACAGCGGGCGCTGCCACCTGGCCTCGAAACGCTGCCGCCAGCCGTCCAGGTAGGCGTACTCCTCTCCGCCAAGGTAGTAACTGGGTATATAGGACAGGGTGACACTGGCCTCGCCGAAATCCCGCCTGGCCTTGCCGACGAACTGGGCCTGTCTGGACACCTGCTCGCCGCCCAGGTAGACGACTTCCCCGGCCACGCCGATCTCGGTATGCCAGCCCAGCCACTGGCGATCGCGGGAGAGGGCCAGGCTCGCACTGCTCAGGTCGAGGCTGTCGAGCTCACTGTAGCGCCGGCCAAAACCGTAACCGTGGATGCGCCAGCCGTCCGCAGCCGTGCCGCCCAGCTGGTACTGGCTCCAGGCAAACAGCTCGGTGAAGTTGTCCTCCCCCAGGGAGGAATCCGCCAGCAGCTCGTTTTGCAGGGCATAGGCGTTGTCGTCGCGGCCGGCAGACAGGCTGGCGGTGCCCATCCAGCGTCTGGCGGCAGGGCCCCTGTTCGCCATGGCGAGGGCATTCAGCCGGCTGGCCGCCAGGCTGCGGAGCTTTTGCGAGCCGGCCGTCTCGTTGACACGCCGGTAGTGTTTTGCCGCAATAATAGTCTTGTCGCGCCGCTCGGCGGTGAGCGCGAGATTGTAGCGGGCCAGATCGCCCCACTCCGGGTCGTTCAGCAGCCGCTGGAAATAGGCGCCGGCCTCGCGGTAGCGCCCCCTCTTTATCAGGGTCACGCCGATGTTGTACTTGAGTTTTGCGCTGTCGTTGCCCGCTCTTTCCTCCGCCTCGAACAGCTTCAGCGCCCGGCGGTAATCGCCGTCCTTGAATGCATCGATCCCCTCGGCCAACCGGTCCTGGGCCAGCAGCCCCGAGGGAGCGGCAGCAATCGCACTCGCGAGTGCAATCCCGATTACCTTGTTCCGCACCTCATTTACCTCTGTATATCCCTATATCCGAATAATAACGAGGCCGGGGATCCTCCCCGGCCTCCGCATGGGCCGCCGATTGTCAGCTCTCCGGATCCTGCGGCAGGTTGTTCCGGGCATCGTCGAACAGCGTATCGAGATCCACCGGCAGCTGGCTCCTGACGTCGTCGGGCAGGTTTTCCAGGATGTCCCGCATCATCTGTTCGATCAGCCCTTCGACATCGGCGCCGGCCAGCGCATTTTTTACCGCCTCCTCGACGGCCTCACGGGTCGCCTCGGCGGCGCGCAGGGCCTCCTCGTTCGCCGCATCCGCCGACAGTGACGCGTTGGCCATCAGCTCCTGGCTGCGGGTCATGGCCTCCCGCACCATCGCCTCGGCCTCCTCTTCGCTTTTGATATCGCCGTTGCGCGCCGCGTTGACCACTGCCTTTACCGCCTCCATGGTCTCTTCGGCGATTTCGCGCGCTTCCGGCGGCAGCTCGAGGTTGTTGAGGACGTCATCGACGTTCTCGCTCTCATCCACCACGGTCAGCGTGACATCCAGGTCGCTCGGGCTCTCCGTCTCCTGGGACAGGGCCGGCACCGCGGGCTGCGCGCCGACCAGGATTCCCATTAGCAGCAGTTTCTTCCTCCACATCTTCCTTTACCTCTATGGACAGACTGAAATCGTGACCGAATCGCAGTCGCGGACTCGATCGCCGGAGCCTCGGAAGCCATAGGTACCGGCCCATCCGGCCTCCTCGTCTCGCTACCAGTTAACACGTCCGGAGTGCATGGATGGTTCCCCGCGAGAAATCCATTTCCGGTTTTTGGCGCGCTATATGGCCGAAGGAGAACTTGAAAATTATTTTTCCGAAACGGGAATTGTGATACGAGGATTTTTAACTGTCCGCACTCCTACCACAATAAATTTCTGCAAACAAAAATCTAGCAGCGTAGAAAGCGGACCAGAGACAAAGGGCACTTTGCAGAGAAATTACTGCGACCTGATTTTTGCAACACCGCTGGACGACACAACGGGCCTGTAAACGGGTTATCCGTCCGGTGTTTTTTCGCTTCGGAGGGGGAATTGCCGGACCACGCAGTGGCCCGACAGGAAGGGGAAAGGGAACTCAACTGGTGCGCTGGCGCACTGCTTCAAAGAGACAGACGCCGGTGGCCACGGAGACGTTCAGGCTGCTGACTTCCCCCGCCATCGGAATCTTGATCAGGTGATCGCAGTTTTCCCGGGTCAGGCGGCGCAGGCCGGAGCCCTCGGCGCCCATCACCAGCGCCAGCGGGCCGGTGAGCCGGCTCTGGTAGATGTCCTGCTCCGCCTCGCCGGCGGCGCCGAATATCCACACGCCCGCCTGCTGCAGCATTTGCAAGGTGCGCGCCAGGTTGGTGACGGTGACAAACGGCAGCACCTCTGCCGCACCGCAGGCGACTTTCCTCGCCGTGGGCGTCAGGCCGGCGGACTTGTCCTTGGGGGCTATGACCGCGTGTACGCCGGCGGCCTCGGCGGAACGCAGGCAGGCGCCGAGGTTGTGGGGGTCGGTGACACCGTCGAGCACCAGCAGGAAGGGCGCCCCGCCTTTTTCCTCCAGTTGCTGCAGCAGCTCCTGCAGGAAGCGCTCGTCGTGGACTCTGGTCTGGGCGGCGCAGACGGCGACCACCCCTTGGTGGTTGCCGTCGTCGCCGACCTTCCCGTCCAGGGCGCGGCGGTCGACGAAGCGCAGGGCGATATTATTCTTTTCCGCCTGGCTGATGATTTTCTGCAGGCGCTGGTCTTTGCGGCCGCGCAGGAGCAGCAGCTCCTGTACCTGTTGGGGGGCGCTTTTCAGCAGGGCCTGGACGGCGTGGAGGCCGTATACCAGTTGTTGACTCAATTTATTCCTCGATTTTCTATGTAGGAGCGGCGGATGCGGAGCTGGAGCCTTCAGCGTCCAAGGCAAGTAGCTCTGCGGTCCTGGAATCCTACTTCTTCTTTTTGCGCTTGGCGGAGGGTCTCTTCTTCCCCTTGCCGTTTTTTGCGTCGGCCTGGGCGCCCTTCTGCGCCGCCTTGCGCGCGGCTACCGCCGGGCGCTTGCCGCCCTTGCGGGTTGGGGTGCGCTTGGGGCCGCGGCGTTTCTTCGGCGTCTCTTCATCCGCCGCGGGCGCTTCACCGGCCGCGGGCGCCTCCTCCTCGGCGGCCGGCTTTTCCGGTCCGGCTTCTACCGGCACCGCCTCGGTGGAACCCACCTTGCGCTTGCGGAAAGGCGTTTTACCCGCGGGGGGTTCGGTGTGTTTTGCCCAGGGGCTGGCGCTGCGCTTTTCGCCCTCGCCTTTTTTGCCAGCCGGGGACTTGCCGCGGCGCTCCTCTTCCCGCTGGTGCTCCACCGCCATTTCCATGGCCCGCGCGCTGACTTTTACCTGCTCCCGCGGCACCAGTTCCTCGAGAATGAAGTCCACCTTGCGCTCGTCCAGGTCCACCCGCGCCACCTGCACCCGCACGGAATCGCCCAGGTGGTAGCGCACACCGCTGCGCTCGCCGATCAGTCGCTGGTGGGCCTGTTCGAAGCGGTAGTAGTCCTTGGGCAGGGCGGTCACGTGCACCAGGCCCTCCACATAGAAGTCGGCCAGCTCGACGAAGAGGCCGAAGCCGGTGACCGCGCTGATCACGCCGGGGTAGACCTCGCCGACATGGTCCTGCAGGTACTCGCACTTGAGCCAGCTGACGACATCGCGGGTGGCGTCGTCGGCGCGACGCTCGGTCATGGAGCAGTGTTCGCCCAGCTGCACCATCGCCGGCATGTCGTAGGGCAGTATCCGCTCCCGCTCTATGGCCTCGGCGCCGGGCACCGGGTGCACCTTCTTCGCCACGGCTTTTTCGTTGGCGCTGCCGTTGCGGATCAGCCAGCGCAGGGCCCGGTGCAGCAGCAGGTCCGGGTAGCGGCGGATGGGCGAGGTGAAATGCGCGTAGGCGCGGTAGTCGAGGCCGAAGTGGCCGCGGTTCTCCGGTTGGTAGACCGCCTGGTTCATGGAGCGCAGCAGCATCATCTGGATGATGTGCGCGTCGGGGCGACCCTCCACCTGCTCCAGCAGCAGCTGGAAGTCCATCGGCTGCGGCTCGGCGCCGCCGGGCAGGCGCAGGCCCAGTTCGCCCAGGTATTCGCGCAGGTTGCTGAGCTTCTCCTCCTTGGGGGCGTCGTGCACCCGGAAGAGGGCCGGCACCTGCGCCAGTTCCATCAGCTGCGCCGCGCAGACGTTGGCGGCAAGCATGCATTCCTCGATCAGCTTGTGGGCGTCGTTGCGCACCACCGGCACTATGCGCTCTATCTTGCGCTTGGCGTCGAAGATGATGCGCGTCTCGGTGGTCTCGAAGTCGATGGCGCCGCGGCGGTCGCGGGCGGCGCGCAGGGCCTTGTAGAGGTCGTGCAGGTTGTCCAGGTGCGGGACCAGGGCGGCAAACTGCTTGCGCAGGCCGCTGCCGCGGCTGTCGCGCTCCTCGATCACCTGGCCGACCTGGGTGTAGGTGAGGCGCGCGTGGCTACGCATCACCCCCTCGAAGAAGCGGTAGTCGCGGATCTGGCCGTCGCGGTCTATGCGCATCTCGCACACCATGCACAGGCGGTCCACTTCCGGATTGAGTGAGCAGAGGCCGTTGGACAGCTTCTCCGGCAGCATCGGCACGACGAAATCCGGGAAGTAGACGGAGTTGCCGCGGCCGAGGGCCTCCTCATCCAGGGCCGTGCCCGGGCGCACATAGTGGGACACGTCGGCAATGGCCACCAGCAGCTTCCAGCTGTCGTCCGGCAACACTTCGCAGAAGACGGCATCGTCGAAGTCGCGCGCGTCCTCGCCGTCGATGGTGACCAGCGGCAGCTGGCGCAGGTCCACCCGCGCCTTCTTGTGCGCCTCTTCCACCTCGTCGGGGATGGCGTCCATCTCTGCCTGCAGTGCCGCCGGCCAAGTGTGGGGAATGCCGTAGTTGCGTATCGCGACATCTATCTCCATGCCCGGCGCCAGGTGGTCGCCGAGCACCTCGATCACCTCGCCTTGGGGCAGGGTGTCGCGGCTTGGCTGGGTGACGATCCTCACCACCACATACTGGCCGTGGCCGGCGTCGGCGGCCTGGTCCGCCGCCACCATGATGTCCAGGTTGATGCGCGGGTTGTCCGGACGCACGAAGCAGATGCCGTTCTCGCGGTAGAAGCGCCCGGCCAGCTGCTCGGTGTTGTGCTTGATGACCCGCACCACCGCGCCCTCGCGCTTGCCGCGGAAGCCGCCGGGGGTCTCGCGCACCAGTACCTCGTCGCCGTCGAACACCTTCTTCATCTGGCGGTGGGACAGGAAGAGGTCGTCGCCGCCGTCCCGCGGGGTGACGAAGCCGAAGCCGTCGCGGTGGCCGATCACGCGGCCGCGCACCAGGCTCATCTTGTCCAGCACGCCGAAGTCGCCGGCGCGGTTGCTGGCGATCTGGCCGTCGCGGGACATGGCGATCAGGCGCCGGCGCACCCCCTCGCGGCGGTCCTCGTCGTCGATTTCCAGGGCGTCCGCCACCGTCTCCCAGGCCACCGGGCCCGGCTGCTGCTCCAGGAACTGCAGCAGGAATTCGCGGCTGGGAACGGGTTTCTCGTATTTTTCCGCCTCGCGCTCGGCGTAGGGATCGACAGGGGAGCCGGCGAGGTCGTGAACTGAAGTCTTCTTTTGAGTCAAAACAGCATCCGTTGTTTGAAGTGGCCGCACCTTCCGGTGCAGCTTCCGGAGGGACCTCCGGCGATTGGACTGGCAACTGGCACCGGTGACTACCGGTCCGGGAAAAGTCGCTACTGCAGGCAGTATAAGCGATTTCGCGGCGTTTCCCGACCACCGCGCAAAAAGTTGAAAAAAGCGCAGGCCGGCCGTTGACACCCCCGGGGCAAATCTCTATAGTGCGCGTCCTCAACGGCATACACCGTTGAATTGCCCAGGTGGCGGAATTGGTAGACGCGCTAGCTTCAGGTGCTAGTGGCCTTACGGTCGTGGAAGTTCAAGTCTTCTCCTGGGCACCATATTCAGAGGGCCGACTCGCGAGAGTCGGCCCTTTTTTATTGCGCCGCGAAAGCCCCCACCGGTCACGGACGGGAATTGACACACTCCGGAAAATGGCTATAGTGCGCCTCCTCAGCGGCGCACGCCGTTGATTTGCCCAGGTGGCGGAATTGGTAGACGCGCTAGCTTCAGGTGCTAGTGGCCTTACGGTCGTGGAAGTTCAAGTCTTCTCCTGGGCACCATTTCGCAAAAGGCCGACTCGGAAGAGTCGGCCTTTTTATTTGCCCTCGCAACGGGACGAACGGGACGGCAGTCTCAGCTCGCACCGCCCCGCAGAGGGTCTTCCGCCGAAAATGCCACGCCGATCACGCTGCAGCGCTGTACGAGTAGATGCCCCACCGGGAATCCGTTAGGATTTCCGCCGTCAAGGATTTGACATGAAATTGCTCACAGGAGGTGACACCTATGTTTTCCAATGCCCCGGTAAAGCGGGAACTGCGCATCGCCGGCCAGAATTCCGGCAAGCCCGTCACCATCACCCCAGGCGGAACCCGTCTACCACGAGCTGGTCAAGCTCGCCCGCCGCGGCAACTACTGGGCCCAACTGACCGTCAACGGCATCAACCAACTGGCCGCCGGCCGCCTGCACCAGAACAATATCTTTATCAAGCCCGGGGCCGTGCATCGGGGCGGCAATGAAGAGTTTGTGGTGATATTGCCGGGATGCCGGGTCACGGCGGAGAAGCTAGCCAGCGATGGTTACAAGATCCTGCACTTCGAGGCGGCCCTCAACTATTCGGAGCTGATAGAGAACCAGCAGAGGCCAGCGCTGTATGAAGCCTACCGATCAAGGCAGGAATGGAGCACCAGCAGAAGCAAGAAAGGAACCATCAAGAACGAAAAGAACCGCCTGGTGGCCATCTGCGATAGCGGCTACGGCAGGCCTGACGAGGCCGCCAACAGCTCCGCATCGAGAGTCGCTGAGGCCCCCTTCTCCGGCGGCGGCTTCCGGGTCAATAGCGACGGCTTCGACCTGCACTATACGCCGGGGGAGAAGCGGATCGGCGGCCTGAAGAATTATAGGAACGCCATCCGCCCGCTGCAGAACCAGGATCTGCACGAGTCGGCGCTGCTGCTGGCCAGAAGCATGTACCGGGCCAAAGATATCGATGGCGTCGGCTGGGTATCCGAGTTTGGCGGCTCCGCGGTGCTGACCCAGGCATTGCGGATTCTTGCGGACCAGGGCGTAAAGCTGAAAAATCACACCGCCTTTCTCGTGCGCCCCACCAGTTCCCCCAACGAAGCCATCAAGGCCGCCCATGCGGTTGGATTGAAACTGGACCGCAAGCTCACCAAGACAGACAAACTGGACCTCGGCAACCGGGATCAGCTGGAACTTATCTACAACCGCCTCAATCACGAAGGGGGCAAGCGCGGAGGCTACAGCCTTGCCAAAGCAACGGCGGATGCGATAGAGCATGGCAAGAGCCTGCAGGGCGGCGGCGCCTTTGTCGGCACACTGGCCGCAGCGGCGGGCCTGGCGATCAGTGCACCGGCGCCCGCCGCGGCCTTTCTGACCGCCCTGGGCAAGGCCGCCGCCATTGCCGGCTCCGCCATCGGAATAGGCAAGATCGGCAATTCGATGGTCAGAGCCTGGCTGCCGAACCACCACGACAAACTCAAGAGCAAGTTCTGATGCGCAACTTTATCAAATACTCACCGCTAAAGTTCCGCAAACACGAGGGACTGTGTATACCGCGTGGCCCCTCCTTCGCAAGCGCCAAAACCGTCAAGGCCAACCTGCTCGGCAATATTCTGCAGTTTCGCGCCCCCAGACATGCACCGGTATCGACAGAAAGTATCGAGGAACAAAAGATTATTTCGTCAATCTACGCGCTAGATGGACGCAATCACAGCGACCGCGAGATGCCGAGCCAAAGCTGGATGTCCGCCGATATATTTGGACGCAAATGGGCCTTCTACGGCCCCTGGTTTACCGGCCTAAAGGGCACGCTGTCCTGCCATATAAGCGGCATATATACCTCCATACCTAACAAGCAGGTCAACTTCCTGAACCCCCGGGCATTTGAAACCGCGGTGCTGGGCTATACAACCGCCCTCTGGGGACACAATCTTTACGACAGAGGAGTATGCTACTTCCAGGCCCCTACAGACTGGCAACCGCTTGGCCGACTACCAGTACCGGCGGTGAGTTTCGGCGTGGAGCCCACAAGAATTCCGACCTATATAAATAAGCACGTCTTCTTCCCGATCTCCCGCGACAAGATAATCTGTTTTACCTTCTCCTACCTTCAGCACTGCTCCGGCTCACAGGCAGAGATAGACAAAAAGATCAGCCCTGAGCCCATGCGGGAACTGATGCACGACATCATCAACAGCATCCAGCTCACCCTGTCACCGGAAACCCAGGAGGCTGTCGATGAAGTCAAGAAGACCTGCCCTGACCTATCTGTCTGTCCCAGCTGCACGCCGCTGAAATGGCCCGCCCATGTCGACAAAGACGGTATAACCATCATCGACTACGACGAGCGCCTCTACGCCGAGGCTTAGCGGCGAGGCCGCCCCCTCCCTGCGCGCTTACAGCTCGAATCACCGGGATATCAGCCGGTATTGCGCATTCCAGCGGCGATACCGGCGATGGTGACCATCAGCGCGCTCTCCAGCAGCGGGTCTGAGTCCCGCTCGCGCAGGCGGGCCATCAGTTCCGCCTGCAGCAGGTGCAGCGGGTCCGTGTAGGGGTCGCGCACGCGGATGGACCAGCGCATCACCGGGTTGTTGTCGAGCAGGCTCTCCCGGCCGGTCAGGCGCTGCAGCGCCTCCACGGTGCGGGCCAGCTGTTCGCGCAACATGGCGCCGAGGCGGAGCAGTTCCGCATCGTCGGTCAGCCGCTCCTCGTACCAGGAGGCGACGCGGGTGTCGGTCTTGGCGAGCACCATTTCCAGCATATCCACCACACCCTGGAAGAAGGGCCACTGTTCGTTCATCGCCCGCAGCGTTTCGGTTTCCTCGCGGCTCTGCAGCGCGCTTTCCAGTGCGGCGCCGGTACCCAGCCAGGCCGGCAGCATCAGGCGGATCTGGGTCCAGGCGAATACCCAGGGAATGGCGCGCAGGGTTTCCACGCCGCCGCCGGGCTTGCGCCGCGCCGGGCGGCTGCCCAGGGCCAGGCGGCTGAGTTCGGTTTCCGGGGTCACGGTGCGCAGGTAGGCCACCAGCGCCGGGTCGTCGCGCACCACCTGGCGGTAACCGTCCACGGAGACCTCGGTGAGCCGGTCCATCTCCTCGCGCCACGACCGGCGCGGCTCCGCCGGCGGCATCAGGGTCGCCTCCAGGGTCGCGGCCACATACTGCTCCAGGTTATAGGCCGCCACCGAGGGGCGGCCGTACTTGAAGCGGATCATCTCCCCCTGTTCGGTGACGCGGATGCGCCCGGCCACAGAACCCGGCGGCTGCGACAGCAGCGCCATGCGGGTGGGCGAGCCGCCGCGGGAGATGGAACCGCCGCGGCCGTGGAACAGCGTCAGCGGCACCCGGTGCTCGCGGAAGATCGCGGTCAGGCTTTCCTGGGCGCGGAACTGGGCCCAGGCGGCGCCGAGGAAGCCGGCGTCCTTGGCGGAATCGGAGTAGCCGATCATCACCTCCTGGCCCGCGCGCACCCGCTGCCGGTACAGCGGAATATCCAGCAACGCGCCCATGATATCGGCGGCGTTGTTCAGGTCGTCGAGGGTTTCGAACAGCGGCACCACGCGCATCGGCTCGCGCACGCCGGCGATCTTCTGCAACAGCATCACCGCCAGCACATCGGAGGAGGCTTTCGCCATGGAAATCACATAGGCACCGAGCCCCTCCGGGCCCTGCTCGGCGATCACCCGGCAGGTGTCCAGCACCTCACGCACTTCGTCGCTGCACAGGTCGCTGCGGTAGAAGGTCTCGTCCACCAGTGGGCGGCGGCTCTCCAGTTCGGTGAGCAGGAAACGCTGCTTCCGGTCCTCGTCCCACTCCGCGTAGCTGCCCAGTTCCAGGTAGCGGGTGATCGCATCCAGCGCGTCGCTGTGGCGGGTGGATTCCTGGCGAATGTCCAGGCGCAGCAGGGTGATGCCGAAGCAGTTGAGGCGCCGCAAGGTGTCCTTGAGCTGACCGTCGGCAATGGCCGCGAGGCCCACGGCGCGCAGGGAACGGTCGATCAGGCTCAACTCGTCGAACAGCTGCCCGCCGCTGCTGTAGCCCTCCCCCTCCGGCTCCGGGCGCCCGGCCACCCGCGCCTCCATCTGCGCGCGGGTATTGCGCAGCCGGTCGCGCACCCGGCGCAGCACCAGCCGGTAGGGCTCGTGGCTGGGGCCCGTGTGCTCGAGCAGCTCGTCGCTGGCCCGGTGCATGGACAGGTCCGCGAGGAGATTTTCCACATCGCGCAGATAGAGGTCTGCAGCCATCCAGCGGGCCAGCTGCAGTACCTCGCGAGTGACCGCCGCGGTGACATTGGGATTCCCGTCGCGGTCGCCGCCCATCCAGGAGGCGAAGCGGATAGGCACCCAGTCCGCCGGCAGCGGGTCCAGGCCGGCCCGGGCCAGTTCCGCCTCTATCTCGCGCATACCCCGCGGCACCGCCTGCCACAGGGACTGCTCTATGGTAGCGAAGCCCCACTTGGCCTCGTCCACCGGGGTGGGCCGCTCGCGGCGGATCTCGTCGGTGCTCCAGGCGGAGAGGATCTGTTCGCGCAGGTGGCGGCGCAACGTCTCCTGTTCCTCTTCGGTGAGGTCGGGCCTGTCCAGGTCGGTGAGCAGGTCGGCGGTGCGGTCGTACTTGCGGATCAGGGTGCGGCGGGTCACCTCGGTGGGGTGGGCGGTGAGCACAAGCTCAACGGACAGCGCTTCCAGTACCGAGCGGATTTTTTCAGGGCCGGCACCGGATTTCTTCAGCTCCGCCAGCACCTGGCGCAGACCGCGGTCGGTGTCCGGATCGCCGGGGTAGCGCTGGTGCTGCCGGCGCAGCCGCTCGCGGTGGCGCTGCTCGGCGATATTGGCCAGGTTCAGGAACTGGCTGAACGCCCGCGCCACTTCCAGCAGCGTCTCGTCGTCCAGCGGGTCCAGCAGCTGGCGCAGGCGCCCCACCGGCATCTCGCCCTGGCCGCGACTCTCCACTGCCACCTGGCGAATGGTTTCAACGGTATCGAATAACTGCTCGCCGGCCTGCTGCCGCAGTACCGCGCCGAGTTCCTCGCCGAGCAGGCGGACGTCTTCTCTCAGGGGGGCGTTTTGGTCCTGGTTCACGATGTTTTTCTCCCTGGTGGAACGATTTGGCACATCTTCGCATATTTCCTCGGGGAGAGGACGCCCCATCCCTCGCGACAGGCTGGGCCCGGACCTTGTGATCACAACTGTAATCGTGTCGAGCCAAGCGAGAAATGCATTCGGCCAAGTTCATTCGCTTTTCACTGACAGTGCAGCATTACACCCGATTACAGTCCTAACTGCTCGCGGACCGCTATATAAACGCCCACACAAAACGCCGGAGTAATCGGCTAATAATTTTTCTCAACTCAAAGTGCGATTCAGATCACTCATTAGATCCACCCAAGTAGATATGTCGTTTTCCATTTAGTTAAAATCAGTCTTTAAATAGTTACAGATGTGACAGGGAAACTGCCAGGGAACTCAGGTATGCCTATCAGTACCGAGGCCAAGCGAAGAGATAATTGCATCTTATTCAGATACGGCCGATTCGACTCATTTGACTGCAATCGTAGTTCCGATAGCAGGCCTCATCGCCACCCCCTGCAACCTCGCAAAACACACCGATTAACAAATAAAAATCGAATAACTCCATCAAATTAAGAAACAAATACCGAGCCATCATAAGACACCGGTACAGCAACACTATCGAACGGACCCTACACAGCTAGTTAAAAAGGAATAGCAATGATCACTACCAGTAAAAGTATCAGCCAGGGGCTTGCGAGTCTTACCGGCAAATTACCGATACTTCTTCTGACCGCCATGTTGGCCGCCTGCGGCGGTGGGGGGGGGGCGGAAATGACAATGGAAGTAGCAGCTCCAGCAGTAGCTCCGGTGGCAGCAGTTCGAACGGCAGTTCCAGCAGCTCAAGCGGCAGCAGTTCGAGCAGTAGCAGTTCCGGAGGCAGCAGTTCCAGCAGTGGTGGCAATCCACCTCCTCCCGCCGTCGCAGTCGTTCTCCAGGCCAAAGCCGACTCCGGTGCGGTCACGCTTACCTGGGAAGAGACCGGGGCGCAAAGTTATGACCTCTTTTATTCCACGGCACCCGGTTGCGATATCGAGAACTACGCAAGCTGCCCAGGCGGAAGCATGGTGGCGGGAGTGGAATCACCGTACACCGTCACAGAGCTTAGCAATGGTCAGAACTACTGGTTCCATGTGGAGTCGATCGCTGAAAGCAGTCGAGCCCTCTCCAACGAGGCCGGAGCAAGGCCGGATCGACTGGTGCCCAATGGGGCTGTCCACGCCATTGCCCACGACGCCAGCGGCACCGCCTACCTGGGTGGAGATTTTACCCGTTTCGGTGTGCGCAGCGGCCACGGCGTGCGCTTCAGTGCAACAAGCGGTCATGCCAGGGCCTTTCCGCTCGTCAATGGCACCATCTATGACATCGTTGACGACGGCGACGGCGGCTTCTATATCGGTGGGAATTTCACCTCTGTGGGCGGCGCCCCTCGCAATCGTCTAGCGCATATCCGCGCCGACGGTACTCTGGGTGAGTGGAGCCCCAGCGTCGACCTATCAGTTCATGCTCTCGCCTTGGTGGACGACACCTTGTATGTGGGGGGGACCTTTACCAGCGTCAATGGGCAATCACGCAATCACCTGGCTGCCATTGGCACTGACGGCAGTCTGCACAGTTCTACACCCAATGTCGACGGTCACGTCTACGCACTTATGGCTGAGGGTGACACCCTGTACTTGGGTGGACGCTTTACCAGCATCAACGGACAAACGCGCAATCGCTTGGCCGCTATCGGCACCGATGGCAGCCTGCACAAGTGGACACCAAACGCCAACAGTGACGTCTATGCACTCGTGGCGGAGGGTGGCACCCTTTACGTGGGGGGGAGCTTCACCAATGTCGGTGGGCAGTCGCGCAACCATCTGGCAGCCATCGGTGCCGATGGTAGCCTGCTCGACTGGAATCCAGATGCGGACCGGAATGTCAACACCCTCGCGGTAGCAGACGATATCGTGTACGCAGGCGGAAGCTTTCACAGTGTTGGAGGACAGGAGCGTTATTTCCTGGCCGCCATCGGTACCGACGGCAGCCTGCGCGATTGGATTCTCGGTACGAACAGTGAAGTCAGAACTCTCGCAGCAGTAGGAGACACCATATACGTGGGTGGAACATTCGGTACCGTATACACGTACGACAGTTTCGGCACAGTTAGCGGACAACCCCGTCGTCACTTGGCCGCAATAGACAGCGATGGCAGGCTGCTCGATTGGTATCCGAGAGTCAACGACGATGTCATCGCCCTCGCGGTGAGCGGCGACACAGTGTACGTGGGCGGAAGCTTCACTAGTATTAAGGGACAATCGCGTAATCACTTGGCAGCAATAAGCAATGACGGCCGCCTGCTCGACTGGAACCCGGATGCAAACTTCGCCGTCAATGCCCTCGTTGTAGACGGCGATACCGTATATGCAGGCGGGGCATTCTCCTCTGTTAGTGAGCAGAAGCGCTACCGATTGGCCGCCATAGACACCAGCGGCGCTCTTCTCGACTGGGCCCCCAACGCAAACGGCTCCGTTTACGCTCTCGCAATGGCCGGCGATACCTTGTATGTGGGCGGTGATTTCACCAGCGTGGATGGACAGGCGCGCAATCATCTGGCCGCCGTAGGGACCGATGACAGCCTGCGCGACTGGAGCCCAGATGTAGACAAAGCTGTCCAGGCCCTCGCAGTTAACGGCGATGTCGTCTATTCAGCAGGTAGCTTCACCAGCATCAATGGACAGACGCACAAAAACTTGGCCGCCATAGGCACCGATGGCACCCTGCACGACTGGAATCTGGATACTGATTTATCTGTTTTCGCCCTCGCGTCGGCCGGCGATGCCGTATACGTAGGAGGCGCTTTCCAGAGTATCGGCGGGCTACCCCGCAGTCGCCTGGCCGCCATCGGCGCCGACGGCAGCCTGCGCGACTGGAATCCGAGCGCCAGTGGTACCGTCTACAGTCTCGCGCCGGCCGGCAACACCCTCTATGCGGGAGGAACTTTCAGCGCTATCGGCACGCAGCAGCGAAAAAGGCTGGCCGCCATAGGCGTCGACGGCACCGTACAAGACTGGACTCAGGGTACAGATAAGTCCGTCAACGCCTTGGCAGTGTTTGGTGACACCGTCTTTATAGGCGGGCATTTCACAGGTGTCGCCGGCGAATTTCTGCCCCATTTTGCAACCCTACCGTCGGCTCCGACAGGAGACTAACCAAAGCCCCAGCCCCGGCACGCCGCCGGGGCACTGAGCTCGCCCGCTTTAACGAATACCAGTGCCTAGCTCTATCTAAGCCCCTCGTCTTTCTTTCGTTTGAGCACCGCGATGTATCGTATCGCTTTGAGCAGAATCCCCAGGAAATGCACAGATCATGAGCCATGGAACTATCGGGCGATGACAAAGGTAATCGCTCACCGGTGCAGGCCTGTCCGGAACTGTACAATTACTATCAGCAGGTGCGGGAGGGGAACGACAGACAGGTCTAGATCAATTCAGACACAGGGGTACAAAAATCCGGTTCCTCCGAGGTCGGCCCTTTTAATTTTCTAGAGCGGTTGTAAAATTTCCCGCTTACAGCCCCATTTTTCTCAACGGATACCATCCGAATACACTGGGGTGAATAGGTGGTACATTTCTTAGCTCAAAGTGCGGATCAGATCACTTAATGGTCCACCCCGGTAGATATCGCATCTTCCATTTAGTTAAAATCTGTAGCGAACTGTCACAAGCGTGACAGGGAAACTGCCAGGCAACCCCAGTTTGCCCAGCATTTCAGCCAAGCGAAAGGTTGATTACATCTTCTCCAGATACAGCCGACTCGATTCTTTTGACAACAAGCGGCCCTCTGACAGCAGAGTTTATCGCCTTCCGCCTGCAGACACTGCAGTTTCGCCAAGCACACCGATTAACAAATAATAATCGAATAATTACCTTAAATTAAAAACAAGTACCGAGCCATCATAAGACACCGGTACGGCAACACTGTCGAATGCACCCTACACAGCCAGTTGAAAAGGAATAGCGCGATGACAACCAGCAAAAGTATCAACCAGGGTCTTGCGGGCCTTACCGGCAAACTGCCGATACTACTTCTGACCGCCATGCTGGCCGCCTGCGGCGGGGGCGGTGGTGGAAATGACGGTGGAGGTGGTAGCAGTTCCAGCAGTAGCTCTGGCGGCGGCAGCTCCAGCAGTAGCAGCTCCGGCGGCGACGTCGATACACAGCCCCAGGCAGTCGACGATACCGTCACCGGTGACGAAGACACCGATATTGTTATTGATGTGCTGCAAAACGACGATTCTGGTGAAGATGGAATCAGCACAGTGGCTGTGAAGACGGCGCCCCAATACGGCCAAGCGACGGTCAACGACGCCGGCACACCCGGCGACGCGACTGATGACACTATCACTTATGTTCCCAGTGTAGATTTCAATGGCAAAGACAGCTTTACCTATGAAATCTCCGACACAGATGGAGACGTTTCCGAAGCGACGGTAACGGTCACGGTGACACCCACCGCCGAGCTATCTGCGAGCGCAGCGGCAGGCGGTGACGGCACCAATCCGAAGATGCTGAAGATAAGCTGGACTATCGATGTGCCCGTCGACCACTATCGGGTCGAAGTCAACTCGGATGGAAGCTCCGGTTTCACCGACTCAGGATTTGAAGACATAGCAGGCGATCAGACTGAGGTGGAATTCGAGGTACCCCTGCATCTAACGCTCTGGGAAAAAGCTCGCCTGCAACTGATTGCATTAGATAAGGACGAGCGTATTATTGAGCGTTCGAATGAAGTCGCCTTGGATAACGTGGATACTAGGTCCATGATCGGTTATTTCAAAGAAGCCAGGCTTGACGCAAGTGAAGTAGAAGCTGGGAGATGGATCGAATTTGGAGCGAGCGTTTCTGTATCAGCAGATGGCAGCGTGATAGCTGTCGGCGCCCCATTTTATGATCCTCCTGATTTACCGGTACAAATGCGACTTGGCGGGGTTTTTGTATTTCATAAAGGCTCATCAGGGTGGACACCATACCTCAAAGATGAAGAGCCTCTAATGAGCGACCTTTCCGTTAGTGATGAGCAATTTGGTCGCGTTATCTCCCTAAGCTCCGATGGAAAACTAATGGCGATAGGACTACCGACTTCCTCTCGCTCTGAGACAGGTTCAGACGGGAAGAACCGCGGTGCCGTGCAGCTTTTCTATTTTGATGAGAGCAGCGAAGAAGGTGAGTGGAAATTTCTATGGGGAAAACATAACCCAATAAATAACGGAAGTTTATATGGGGATTCTATTTCACTATCAGGAGACGGTCATACACTTGTTGTAGCTGGAGGTGTTGGAGATCTTGACGATCCCGCTATAGTCGAAATTCTGAGCCTTAATGATGCCGGAGATATAGTCGACAGCAGGACACTTATTTCTGATGATAGTGGCTCATCGTTTTTCGTTTCTGTTTCAAATAGTGGAGATACTATAGCAACTGCCTCTAGTCACGGCGTCTATATTTATAGCGCGGAGGATGACTACAGCAGTCCTGAAAGTGTGTCTTCACCCCAGGTGGAAGACGGGGACTACTTTGGATATGGGGTAAGCCTTTCCGGGGATGGCCTATCAGTCGCTGTTGGAGCCCCTGGAGATGACACCTCTATTCCAGGAGTTGATTCTGCCCACGACAACCTTCTGGAGAATTCAGGCGCTGTATATGTGTTTGAAAAAACTGGGACTGGATGGGAACAGTCGGCCTACATCAAAACATCACACCCTGAAGAAAACATCTACTTTGGTGACGTTTTGGCATTTTCGGCAGATGGAAAATATTTGTCCATAGGGTCCAGTGAAGGGGGCGACAGTACCGCTGGCACCGGTATAAATCCGCCTCATGAAGGAACTGCCGAGAATTCCGGCGCTGTATATACCTTTTACAAAGATGGTAACACCTGGTATCAAGCAAATTTCGTTAAAGCACCAAATACCGGGGCTTACGATGGCTTCGGAGCTTCTGTCGCACTTTCCGCAGACGGGAGTACAATGGCAGTTGGTGCCCCTTGGGAAGCGAGCAATACCACCGGTATCGGCGGCGATCAAGAAGATAACAGCAACCCAAGTAGCGGCGCGGTATATATTTACTAAGCGATCGAATCTGCTTGTGATGCTTAGCTAACCTGGCAAAGCCGTTAAAGAAAGGGTCGGCTCTCACGAGTCGGCCCTTTTATTTTCTATGAACTGGACCAAATCGGAAAGATGTCCAGATCATGACACTGTAAGTCTATAGCGATCAGCCTCCCACTTCCGCGGGCGCCAGCGCTGCGCGCTTGCGCTCTTCCTCAGTGGAATCTTCACTCTCTTCCAGCTCAGCGGATCTGCCTGGAAGCCTTTCCTCATCGTCAGGCGCCGTAGAGTTGGCCATAGGAACCAGCTCCTCGCCCGCCAGGCGCATCTCCGGCGTATTGACCGCGTCCACACCGGTACTGTAAGGGTTGACCGCACTGAAGATACCCGGATCCACCTGCGCAAAATCCTCCACCGCATTCTGCACAGCCGACTTGAGGCCTTGGGCAGCCTGAGCCCCGGCAACGGACTGCAGCTCGTCACCAGTGGCGGTAAAGGCGGGAATCTGACCGATAAAATCCGGCTCAAAGTAGCTGATGGATACGATATCCACCGACTGGGAGGCATCCATGCGCAGCGGGTTGATCGCGCTGCCGATTACGGTCCACTGCTGCAATTCGGAGCCCAGCCGCACGGTGCCCGCCGTCAGGTGGGTATCACCGTAAGTCTCGGCGGTAAGGCTGCCGAAGCCCGCGCTGTCGATGGTTATATTGCCACGGCCGGCATTGATTTCGTCGATTACCAGATCCTTTTCGGCCAGGACTGAAATATCAATATCGTCACCGGAGGTGTGGATATCGAGCGTATTCACATCGGTCACAATATCTACGTTGCCGGCAACGACCAGCTCTGCGCGATCCGCCTGCAATTCCCCACCAATGGTTCCAGTGCCCGTACTGTTGATGGTGATATCACCACTGCCGTCGTACCCCAGACGCACACCGCTGTCGGCAAACAGGATACCGGCGCCGTTGCGATTGAAGGTGGCAGAGCTATTGCCACCATTTACGAAAGTAAAGTTCTGGTCAGTTTCCAGGGACAGGCTGCCGGTATTGTTGTCCAGCCACTCGAAGCCGGAGAACTTGAAGTTGCCCACCTGGCTGCTGTTGCCTGTAATCTGCCATGTTTTGTCGGCCACATTGAACTGGAATTCGTCATCACCACCGCCGCCACTGAGCAGTAGGCTTTGGCTGCTGTCAGCATCGACCTGCAGCAGGTCATTGCCCTCGCCCAAGGACAGGGTTTCCAGGCCGGTTCCGGCCAGCAGGACCCTGTCGTTGCCGGCACCGGTATCGATTGCCGTCAATTCACCGCCGGAGAGGGCGAACTGGTCTGCGCCACTGCCGGCCACAATCGACTCCACGCCGTTGAATACCAGCGACTGGCCGCCGCTGCTGACGGTTCCCTGCGCGGCACTCAAGGTCCACTGCGCGTCTATATTGGCACCGCGCAACACGTCGAAACCGCTGCCGCCGGCGAAGCTGTCCAGGCCGGCAAAGGTAACTCCAGCCACAGCCAGGGTATCCAGGTTGCTAAAGGCATATTCGGTGTCGATGTCCTGGCCCGCGTAGGAACCGGCGTTGCTCACCAACTCCAGATCCTGGAACAGCACCGTCATGCTGTTGACCGCGGCCCGGGCACTGCCGTCGACCAGCGCATCGCCGCTGCGCACCGAGGTCCAGCTGGCACCGCTGGAGTTGACGGTATCGGCGCCCTCGCCCGCAGCCACGGTTTCGATACCACTGAAGCTGATAGCGGCGACGCTGATGTCGCCACTATCGGCGAGCTCGAACTGGTCCGCGGCCGCGGTGCCCTGCAATAGGTCGCTGCCGCCGCCGGCCGCCACCCGGGCAATGCCCTCGAACGCCATACCGGCCACACCTAGCGCACCCTCGCCCGCCAGGGCAAAGGTCTCGCCGTTGGCGGTGCCGCGCAGGAGTGCATTGGCGGTGATAACCCGGTCGATACCCGACAGCTCGACGCCGTTGACCGACAGTTCGCCATCGGTGCCGGTCAACTGCCAGTCGCTGGCGTTGCTGGTTACGGAATCTCCGATATCGGCACCGGCTGAGACCCGGCCGACTGAGGAGAAGTCGATACCGCGGACACTGAGCGCCTGTCCGGCATCGCTCAGCACGAAACTGTCGCTGGCGTTATTGGTGGCCGCATCGACCAGCACATCGTTCCCACCGACGGTTTCGATATTCGAGAAGTCGATACCCGCCGCCGCGGCGCTGCCGTTTTCGACTCCCAGTACCCAGGTCTCCCCATCGGCGGAGTTAACCAGGTCCGCGCCCGTACCGGCATCCACCTGGGTAATGGCGGTGAAAGTAATACTGTTTGCGGTCACCTGGTTGTTGGCGGTAATCGTAAATTGATCGGCGGAGGAGGAACCGGTCAATACGCCATTGCCACCGCTGGTGGTCTCCAGGCTGGTGAAGTCGATACCGGCGTGGTTCAGTGCATTGTTACTTCCGCTCAGCTGCCAGGATTCGGTATCCAGGCCGACCAGATTGTCGCTGCCACCCGCGGCGGCCACAGAGTTAACGTCCTCAAAGCGTATGCCGTAGCTGTCCAGCTGGTTACTCGCAACCACGGAGAACTGGTCGGCGCCGTCGGTGCCGGTGAGGGCGCCGGTACCGGTCACCCTATCGATATTGGTAAAGGCAATCGAGCCGGCGGTCACCGTCTGGGTGCCGTTCAGGACGGCGGAACCGGGGGCGGCGAGCACGTCGGCTCCGCCTCCGGCATCCACGGCAACGAGACCACTGAAGCTGAGATTCGTGGAGTCGATACCCAGCGCGTCCGCGGCCGTCATGGTGAAGCCCTCGGCGCCACTGGTTGCCACCAGGGTCGCATTCTGGCCGACGAAGTCTTCCAGGCCGGTAAAGACGATACCGTCGTGGGTGACGGAGGCACCACTATTCAACTGGTAGCCCAGGCCACTGCGCCCCAAGACGCTGTCGTTGCCACCCCCCGCATCCAGGGAATCGGCCCCGGAAATTGTCAGGCCATAAATGCCCAGGGTGCTGTCGGCGAGCATCTGGAAGCTGTCGTCGCCGCCGGTAGCGACCAGATCCGCGGCGGTGAGGAGGTCGAAACCGCTGAAGCTCATACCGCTGGTCGAGAAGGCGCCGTCGGCGCCACTCAGGGTTGCGGCGGCGATCGCCTGCAACGAGTCGTTACCGGTTCCGCCGCTGATATCGGTCAGATCACTGAATGTCATGTTGTCGACGGATACTGTGCCGACCGCAGCGACTGTGTAATTGTCGCCACTGGCGTGCCCGGACAGGACACCGCTGCCGCCGCTAAAGGATTCCACGGCGTTGAAGGTGATCCCCGCGTGCTCGGTCTCGTCACTGTTTGCGGTCAGGGCCCAGGCCTCGGCAACAGAGCTGCTGACAATGTCACTGCCAGCACCGGCGGCAATATTGGTAACGCCGCTGAAGTCCATTCCCGCGGCGCTCAATGCGCCGGTGCCGGTAATACTGAAGGTGTCTGCACCGCTGGTACCGGCCAGGGCAGCCGTGACGGCATCCTCGAAATGATTGAATAGCAGTCCGCCGGCGGCCAACTGTTTGGCGGTGCCGGTCAGCGCCAGCCCGGCGTCAAAGGCGCTGGCATCCAGTGAGTCGTTCCCGTCCAGTGCGTCTACGGCATTCAGGTCCAGGAAGGTCATGCCGAGCAGGTCGACCGATCCGTCGGCCAGCAGCGTGAAGCTGTCGTTGCCACTGGTACCGATCAGGCCGGCACTGCTGGCACTCAGCAGCTCCACATTGCTGAAGGTGATGCCGCTGTTCCTGGCTGTGGTGTTACCGAGCGCGGTCCAATCAGCACCGGCGAAACCGGCGACAGTATCGTTGCCTCCCCTCGCGTCCACACTACTGATATCGCTAAAGGCAATCTCGTTCGCGATCAGCGCATTGGCACCGGTGACCGCAAAGCTATCGGCAGCATCCGAGCCTTCCAGACTGCCACCGGTTACGGCATCGACACCGGTGAAGTCGATTCCACTGGTCCGCGCTTCCTTGGAATTGCCAGTCAGGGTAACGACACCCAGTGCCGCAACCGTGTCGTTGCCCGTAGCGCCACTGACGCTATCCAGGCCGCTGAAGCTGATACCGGCAGCATCAAGACTGTTGGCCGCGGTGATGGTAAACAGGTCTGCGCCGCTGCTGCCGGCCAGTGCCGAGGAGACCGCGCTCTGGATATTGCTGAAGGTGATGGAACCAGCGCTCAGTTGGTTGTTCGAGCCGGTGAGAGCCACACCCGCCGCATAGGCGCTGGCATCGAGGGAGTTGCTGCCGGCCAGACCATCGACAGCATTCAAGCCACTGAAGGTCATGTTGTAGATATCGAGATCGCCGCCAGCCTGCAGCACGAAGCTGTCGTCTCCGGCGGTACCGATCAGTCCTCCGTTGACCGCGCTCAGCGCCTCCATATTGGAGAAGGTGATACCGTTGTTGGTCGCCTCATAATCGACACCGGTCAGTGTCCAGTCGGCGCCGTCGGCGCCGGTAACACTGTCGATGCCTCCCCTGGCATCCACACTGCTGATACCACTGAAGGCGATTTCGTTGGCCGTTACTGCATTGGCACCGGTAATGACAAAGGTGTCGGCATTGTCGGAAGCCGCCAGACTACCACCTGTGACTGCCTCAATTCCGGTGAAGTCGATACCGCTGGTTCCCGCTTCACCATTGCCACCAGTCAGTTGGACAACACTCAACGCACCAACGGCAACGGTGTCACCACCCATACCGGCATTGACACTGCTGAGGCCACTGAAGCTGATGCCGGCGGCATCGAGGCTGTTGGTGGCGGTAATGGTAAACAGGTCTGCGCCGCTGCTGCCGGCCAGCGCCGCGGCCACCGCGCCCTGGATATTGCTGAAGGTGATGGAGCCCGCGTTCAACCGGTTGTTCGTGCCGGTGAGGGCCACGCCAGCCCCATAGGCACTGGCATCGAGAGAATTGCTGCCGGCCAGACCATCCACGGAGTCCAGGCCACTGAAGGTCATGCCGTGGATACCGACTTCGCCGCCGGCCTGCAACACAAAACTGTCGTCGCCGGCAGTACCTATCAGGCCCCCGTTGATCGCAGTCAGCGCTTCCACATTGGAGAAGGTGATGCCGTTGTTGACCGCCTCATTATTGGTAGCGGTCAGTGACCAGTCTGCGCCGTCGGCACCGGTAACACTGTCGTTGCCCAACTTGGCATCGACACTGCTGATGCCGCTGAAGGCGATTTCGTTGGCGGTTAACGCTTTGGCACCGGTAATGACAAAGGTATCGGCATTGTCGGAAGCCTCCAGGCTGCCACCGGTCACGGCCTCTATTCCAGTGAAGTCGATACCGCTGGTCCGCGCTTCCTTGGCACCACCGGTCAGGGCAACTACACGCAGCGCCGCTACCGTGTCGCTGCCCACATCGGCGTTGACGCTGCTGAGGCCGCTGAAACTGATTCCGGCAGCATTGAGGCTGTTGGCGGCGGCGATAGTGAACAGGTCTGCGCCGCTGCTGCCGGCCAGCACCGAGGCCACCGCGCTCTGGATATTGCTGAAGGTGATGGAGCCAGCGCTCAGTTGGTTGTTCGCACCATTGAGAGCCACGCCAGCTCCGTAGGCGCTGGCATCGAGGGAATTGCTGCCGGCTAGGCCGTCCACGGAGTCCAAGTCGCTGAAAGTCATGCCGTTGATGCCGACACCACCACCGGCCTGCAGTACAAAGCTGTCATCGCCGGCAGTGCCGACCAGCCCTGCATTCACCGCGACCAGAGTTTCCACATTGGAGAAGGTGATGCCGTTATTGACCGCCTGATAGTCAGTACCGGTCAAGGTCCAGTCGGCGCCGTCGAGGCCGGTAACACTGTCACTGCCCAACTTGGCATCGATAGTGCCTGTGATGCCGCTAAAGGCAATATCATTGGCGGTTATCGAATCGCTGCCGGTAACAACAAAAGAATCGGCCAAATCTGAAGCCACCAGACTGCCGCCCGTAACGGATTCAATATCGCTGAAACTGATACCACTGCTATTGGCCTCCTGACTGGTGCCAGTCAGAGTCACTGACCCCAATGCCGCAATCGAGTCGCTGCCGTCGCCGCCGTCGACACTGGATATATTGGAGAAGCGGATACCGATAGTATCCAGTACATTATCGGATACCAGGCTGAAGTTCTCATCGGATAGTGAGCCGAATAGTGCGACGGAGGCTGATGCAGTAGCAGACTGGATTCCGGAGAATCCAATGCCGCTACTGGTAAATCCATCTCCAGATTCAGCCAAGTACACATCGGAAATAATATTAACCGTGTCACCACCGCCGGCGCCATTAAGGGTGTATAGGCCGGAGATGCTGAGCCCTGCCACATTCAGGCTATTAGAAGAGGTTATGGTGAATACTTCAGGGGAGTTGGTGCCGCTGAGAGCGCCGACAACCGCACTTTCGATATTGTTAAAAACAAGCCCGTCGGCATCTAACTGATTGTTGGCTCCATTCAGTGCCAAGGATTGGGAATAGGCGCTGGCATCGAGAGAATCCACACCGTCGAGGCCGTCTACAGAGATCAATCCTTGGAAAGTCATCGATCCAATGCCAACGTAACTATCCGTCAATGAAAAGCTATCATCGCCGGTGGTACCCAAAACGGAAGAGCCTAGTGACGAGAATGTCTCCACACTGTCAAATAGGATTCCACTAGCTTCGACTTTATCGAGATCAATCAAAGTCCATACGGTTTCATCTTGTCCGACTACAAAATCCGAGCTAGTTCCACCATAGACGCCAACCAAACCAAAATGCTCTGTACCATCCTCTTCTCTAATAGCACCATTTCCGATAACGGTTACAGTTCCCGTATCAGAGTCCATATCGAAATTGGAATTATCACCATCCGTGGAGTAAATACTGCCAAACCAAATTCCGTTTGCCGTAAAATTCCCTTTCCCACGCTCGTTTACAATATTCCCAAAATATACAAGCTTATCTTTATCCGAAGACCCTCTCGCATATACATACAACACGTCACTAAAATCAATATTTGCAACTCTAAGGCTATTATCACCGGTTGTAGTGAAAGTCTCTGTGGAACTTGTTCCGTACAGAGTTTCTACAGCGACCGCCTCTACATTTAAGAACTGAAGCCCATCGGCGGTCACAGTTAGGAGCAGCAAGTTGTTGGAACCATCTCGGGTTAGGGATAAACCGTCCGAATACGAAATTGCATCTAGAGAATCAATTCCTTCGCCAAAATCTACCGAATCTACCCCACTAAAGGTCATGTTTGCGAAGTAGACGCTGCCGGTCGAATTGAGAACAAAGCTATCGTCTCCCGAGGTTCCAATAAGACTTGAATTGGTCGCACTGAAATCTTCCGCATTGACAAAGGTAATACCATTGCTTTCCACTTGAGTGGTGCTAAGCAACGTCCATATTGAACCATCGGTACCGCTAATACTGTCAGCACCCAGCTTCGCATTGATACTGCTGATCCCGCTAAAGGCGATGTCGTTGGCCGTGGCCGCATTGGTGCCAGTGATGGTATATGCATCTGCACCGTCCGTACCCTCCAGGCTGCCGCCGCTGGCGGCTTCTATGCCGGTGAAGAGGATGCCACTGGTACTGGCTTCGCCGCTGTTTCCGGTCAGAGCCACTACATCGATAGCAGTAACAGTGTCGCTACCGAGATCGGCATTAACGCTGCTCACTCCACTAAAGTTGATACCCGCCGCATCCAGGCTGTTGGCGGCGGTAATAGTGAAGGTGTCCGCACCGGAGCTGCCGGCCAGTGCCGAGGCCACCACGCTCTGGATATTGCTGAAGGTGATGGAGCCATTGCTCAGTTGGTTGTCAGTACCGGTAAGGGCAACCCCCGCCGCGTAGGCACTGGCATCGAGGGTGTTGGTGCCGCCTGCACCATCCACAGAGTCCAGGCTACTGAAGCTCATGCCGTAGGTACCGACATTGCCACCGGCCTGCAGCACGAAGCTGTCATCGCCAGCGGTACCGATCAGACCGCCATTGAGGGCGGCCAGTGCCTCCACATTGGAGAAGGTAATGCCGTTGTTCTCTGCCTGATTACTGGTGCCGGTCAGTGTCCAGTCAACTCCGTCGGCACCGGTGACGCTGTCGCTGCCCAACTTGGCGTCGATACTGCTGATTCCGCTAAAGGCGATATCGTTGGCAGTGACCGCATTCGAGTCGGTGACAACAAAGATATCCGCAACATCAGACCCTTCCAGGCTACCTCCGGTGACGGTTTCTATACTAGAGAATGCGATACCACTGGTGCTCATCTCACCGCTATTGCCGGTCAGGGTCACCATCGCCAAGGCTCCGACAGTGTCACTGCCAAGACTCGCATCGACAGTGCTTAAACCACTGAAGCTGATACCCGCTGCATCCAGGCTGTTAGTGCCGGTGATAGTGAAACTGTCCGCGCCGGAGCTGCCGGCCAGCGCCGAGGCCACCGCGCTCTGGATATTGCTGAAAGTGATGGAGCCATTGCTCAGCTGGCTGCTGCTGCCAGTAAGGGCCACACCCGCTGCAAAAGCGCTGGCATCAAGGGAGTTGTTGCTGCCGCCTGCGCCATCCACAGAGCCCAGACCGCCGAAGCTCATGCCGTAGATATCGACATTGCCACCGGCCTGCAGCACAAAGCTGTCGTCGCTAGCGGTGCCAATGAGGCCAGCGTTGACTGCGTTTAGAGCCTCCACATTGGAAAAGGTAATGCCGCTGTTCTCTGCCTGATTGCTAGTTCCGGTCAGCGCCCAGTCGTAACCATCGGCACCGGTGACGCTGTCATTGCCCAGCTTGGCATCGACACTGCTGATTCCGCTAAAAGCAATATCGTTGGCATTAACCGCATTCAATCCAGTGACAACAAAAGTATCCGTACTATCCGACGCCTCCAAGCTGCCGCCGGTGACGGCCTCGATACTGGTGAATGCGATACCGCCGGTACTCGCCTCACCGCTATTGCCGGTCAGGGTGACCACCGACAGAGCCTCGACAGTGTCGCTGCCAAGGTCGGCATCGACACTGGTTACACCACTGAAGTTGATACCCACCGCATCCAGGCTGTTAGCGCCGGTGATAGTGAAGCTGTCAGCGCCAGAGCTTCCGGCCAAAGCCGAGGAAACGGCGTTCTGGATATTGCTGAAGGTGATGGAGCCAGCGCTCAGCTGGTTGTTACTGCCGGTAAGGGCCACACCCGCTGCATCGGCGCTGGCATCGAGAGAGTTATTGCCACCCAGGCCGTCCACAGAGTTCAGCCCACCGAAGCTGATGCCCGCGGCATCAAGACTATTAGCGCCGGTGATAGTGAAGCTGTCCGCGCCGGAGCTGCCGGCCAGCGCCGAAGCCACCGCGCTCTGGATATTGCTGAAGGTGATGGAGCCATTGCTCAGTTGGTTGTCAGTACCGGTAAGGGCAACCCCCGCCTCGTAGGCACTGGCATCAAGGGTGTTGGTGCCGCCTGCACCATCCACAGAGTCCAGGCTACTGAAGCTCATGCCGTAGGTACCGACATTGCCACCGGCCTGCAGCACGAAGCTGTCATCGCCAGCGGTACCGATCAGACCGCCATTGAGGGCGGCCAGTGCCTCCACATTGGAGAAGGTAATGCCGTTGTTCTCTGCCTGATTACTGGTACCGGTCAGTGTCCAGTCAACTCCGTCGGCACCAGTGACGCTGTCGCTGCCCAACTTGGCGTCGATACTGCTGATTCCGCTAAAGGCGATATCGTTGGCGGTGACCGCATTCGAGTCGGTGACAACAAAGATATCCGCAACATCAGACCCTTCCAGACTGCCACCGGTCACGGTTTCGATACCGGAGAACGCGATACCACTGGTGCTCGCCTCGCCACTGGTGCCGGTAAGCGTTACTGCGGCGATGGCCGCGACTGTGTCACTGCCCAGATCTGCATTGACATCGCTTACCCCGCTGAAGCTGATGCCCGCGACGTCGAGGCTATTGGCGGTCGTGACAGTGAAGGTATCCGCACCGGAGCTGCCGGCCAGCGCCGAGGCCACCGCGCTCTGGATATTGCTGAAACTGATTGAGGCTGCGCTCAGCTGATTGTCAGTACCGGTGAGAGCCACTCCGGTCGCATAGGCACTGGCATCCAATGAGTTGATCCCGGTCAGACCGTCTACAGCGTTCAGACTATTAAAGGTCATGCTGTAGGTATCCACACTGCCATCGGCATTCAGGAAAAAGCTGTCGTCGCCGACAGTGCCAATCAGGCCGGCATTTACAGCAGTCAGCGTCTCTACATTGGAGAAGGTGATACCGCTGCTTTCCGCTTCGTAATCGACACCCATCAATGTCCAGTCGGCACCGTCTGCGCCGGCGACACTGTCATTGCCCAATTTGGCATCGACGCTGCTGATGCCGCTGAAGGCAATATCGTTAGCAGTCAGTGTATTGGTGCCGGTGATCACAAAGGTATCCGCGCTGTCCGACGCCTCCAAGCTGCCACCGCTGGCCGCTTCGATACCAGTGAAGAGGATGCCGCTGGTGCTTGCCTCGCCGCCGTTGCCGGTAAGGGTTACTACGTCGATGGTCGCGACTGTGTCATTGCCCAGATCTGCATTGACCTCGCTTACCCCACTGAAGCTGATGCCCGCGACAGCGAGGCTATTGGTAGCTGTGACAGTAAATGTATCCGCACCCGAGCTGCCGGCCAGTGCCGAGGCCACCGCGCTCTGGATATTGCTGAAGGTGATCGCAGCGGCATCCAGCTGGTTGTCACTACCGTTAAGGGCAACGCCCGCTGCGTAGGCGCTGGCATCCAATGAGTTGGCGCCGCTCGCACCGTCCACAGCGTTCAGGCCGTTAAAGGCCATGCCGTAGGTACCCACACTGCCATCGGCATTCAGGACAAAACTGTCGTCGCCGGCAGTGCCGGTCAGGCCGGCATTGACTGCGGACAGTGTCTCTACATTGGAGAAGGTGATACCGCTGTTTTGCGCTTCGTAGTCGACGCCGCTCAATGCCCAGTCGGCACCATCTGCGCCGGTGACACTGTCATTGCCCAGTTTGGCATCGACGGCGTTGATACCGCTGAAGGCAATATCATTTGCTGTCAGCGCATTCGAACCGGTGACGACAAACGTATCTGCATTGTCAGACGCCACCAGGCTGCCGCCGCCGGCGCCTTCGATGCTGGCGAAGAGGATACCGCTGGTGCTCGCCTCACCGCTGTTGCCGGTCAGGGTTACTACATCAATAGCAGTAACGGTGTCACTGCCGAGACCTGCATCAACATTGCTTACCCCACTAAAGCTGATGCCTGCGGCATGGAGGCTATTGGTAGCCGTGACCGTGAAAGTATCCGCACCAGAGCTGCCGGCCAGTGCCGAGGCCACCGCATTCTGGATATTACTGAAGGCAATCGCAGCAGCGTTCAGCTGGTTGTCACTGCCGGTAAGGGCAACACCCGTCGCGTAAGCACTGGCATCCAATGAGTTGGTGCCGCTCGCACCGTTCACAGCGTTCAGGCCGTCAAAGGCCATGCCGTAGGTACCCACACTGCCATCCGCATTCAGCACAAAACTGTCGTCCCCGACAGTGCCAATCAGGCCGGCATTGACCGCCGACAGTGTCTCCACATTGGAGAATGTAATGCCATTGCTCTCTGCCTGATTGTTGGTGCCAGTCAGTGTCCAGTCGATACCATCGGCACCAGTCACACTGTCATTCCCCAGTTTGGCATCGATGGCGTTGATGCCGTTGAAGGCAATATCGTTGGCAATAACCGCATTCGATCCGGTAACGACAAAGGTATCCGCGTTATCAGACGCCTCTAGGCTGCCGCCGCTGGCGGCTTCGATACCGGTGAAGAGGATATCGCTGGTGGCCGCCTCGCCACTGTTACCGGTCAAGGTCACAACTTCGATGGCAGTGACAGAGTCGTTACCGCTTCCCGTGTCCACTGTCTCGACGGCCTCAAAGGAGATATTGCTAGCAAGAGTGAAGGACTTACTGCCGTCGACAACCAGAACATCATCCGCAGAGGTCAGGATAAAGCTATCCAGTCCGGCACCGCCGGTAATACTGCCATTACCCGCAACAATCACAGTCCCCAGCGTATTTGTGGTGTCCGCACCACTGCCGCCGACACTGAGGGAGAAATTATTGACGTCAACAGTGCCATCGCTGGTAAAGGAACCGCCTGCGATCATGGACAGATCGCCCGTGGTAGAGGAGATGGTTACGCCATTTTCAATGCGAATACCGCTGAAGGAATCCAAGGTGAGCTCTGTTGCGGCACTCCAGCTTAAACTGCTGGATACGCGGATGCCGTCGGCATAGTCGGTCTCTGGATCCCCGTCATCGGTAATTGTCTGGCCGGTTCCGGATGCGGTATTTGCATCGGTTACCGCAATGGTGACATTGTTAGAGTCGAGGGCAGTCTGGAGGCTGGTAACGGAAATGCAGTTGGTTGAACAGCTGTCGGAGATATCCAGCCAGCCCGGATCCAGTAGCCACTCGCCGGTTTCCCCCCCTGAGAGGCTCAAGGTGGACACAAACATGGTGTCCTCACCCAGCCGCAGATTGACCTTGCCGGAAGTCTCGACGAAACCGCCGTCACCGCCGAGCACGCCGGACTCGGCGCGGATACTGCCGGCGAAATCGGTACTGTCGTCGGCCCAGACGATCACCGTGCCGCCGTCACTGTTGCCGATACCGCTCGCGTCTATATCGGCTTCCGCGGTAACCGCTGTGGTTTCGGCGTTGCGCACCTGGCTGTTCTTGCCCTGGTAGTCGCCGCCGATCAGCACTTCGCCGCCGCCGGCGGTACCGCGGGCATCGATATTACCGCTGACGGTAACCTGATCGCCCAGGATCTTGACCAGGCCGCCCCGGCCGTTGTTGCCGCGCGCGGCTATCTGGCCACTGTGGGTGGCGCTGTCGCCCTCGATCGCAACCTGGCCGCCGGTGCTGCCGGACGCGTCCAGGGTACCGCTGTTGGCCACGGTGCCGCCGGAGCCGGTCAGGCGAATGACGCCGCCGCTGGTGTCGATACCGCGGGCGCGCACTGTGCCTTCGTTGTTGACCGCGGAGGTGAAGAGGTCGCCGGACACCCTGGCTTCCATCAGTACCTGGGCGCCGTCGATGACGCCCTCGTTCAGCACGGCGCTGTCGACGCCGAGCTGGTTTTCCATCACTTCCTTGGTGATCTTGACCCCGATCATGCCATCGGCATCGAAGGTCAGCACCGCCTCGTCGGCGGCGGCGAGGCTGACCATTTCGGCGCTGATCAGGCCGCTGGATGCATTGGTGACCTGCTTGCCCACCAGCACCGCACTGGAAGCGTTGATCACACCGCGGTTGACCACGACCCCGGCACTGCCGTCCTGGCCCTTGAAGGCGAAGTTGCCGTTCATGAACTCGGCCGGGTCCATGTCCAGGCCGGAGGCGGTAATGGCGCGGACGTTGATGGTGGCGGTTTCGGTAAAGAGTACGCCGCGGGGGTTGGCGAGGATGACGTGGCCATTGGCCTCGATGGAGCCGCGGATCTCACTCGGACTCTGGTCGAGGATGCGGTTCAGTACTATCGAGGAGGAATCCGGCTGCAGGAACTTGACCAGCTCCTCTTCACTGAGGTTGAAGGAGTCCCAGTCGATCGCCAGAAGGTCCGTCTTCTGGTCGATAATGGTCGCCAGGTCCTTGGTATCGATGGTGCCCTCGCCACCGACCACAACACCGCCTTTCGGCGCTGCATAGGCGGCGGGAGCGGCGATCTGGCTGGCGATCAGCCCTGCATAGGCCAGCTGCCACACCTTGATGGCCGAAGTGAGTTTTTTCAGCTCGAGCGTCATTTTATTTGCTTTCATACCGGTACCTTGCGAAGAGCGTCCTGCTCCAACAGCAGTCGATAGAATGGGGAATCAGTTAAAAGAAGAAGGAGAAATCTGCGTAGATGGTCGGATCGTCCGGGTCGTCACCGGTGCCCTCGATCGACGACTTGGCCATGGTGGGCCAGGCCACCGATATCTGGCTGGTGAAGGCCTCTTCCCAGCTGAACTTGAGCAGGAGGCCGGCACCGGAGAAGGTGGCCCAGTCGTCGTAAACATCGTCCTCGTAGTTGTTCACCACGCCGTAGGCGCCGTCGGCGATCAGTGCCACCTGCACGATGTCGTTCAGGCGATTGCCGAACAGGCGGGGATTGAGTGCTTCGGGAAGGTCCAGATACCACTCGGCCGACAGCATCGCCGCCCTGTCCGCGGAGAAGTCGCGCACGTCGAAGGCGCGTACGCCATTGGCGCCGCCGAGGGAAAACTGCTCGAAGGCCGGCAGGCTCTTGTCGCTGTACTGCCAGCGGCTCTTGACGATCAGGCGCGACTTGTTGTCGCTGAAGGGCATGGGGATAAACAGCAGCGAGCTGGTATCCGCGGCGAACTTGCCAAAGTTGTCACCGCGTTCCGGATCCACCTCGTTCTGGTGTTCTCCGTACTGGATCTTGGCGTTCAGGATATTCAGCATCGGCACGGCGCCGTTCGACAGGCTGTCCATATAGAGCCCGAACTCGCCGCCGTAGACGTGATCGCCGGGCTCCGGCAGCTCGATAATGGCCTCCAGTTCGGACTCTTTGTCGGTCAGGCTGAATGAACCGGTCAGGTTGAAATCCCGCGAGCGGCGGAACTTGTGGTCCAGGGTCAGGGCGTAGCTCTCATTGACGCCGGTGATCTCCAGTAGGTTGATGACATTGTTTTTGTCATCGTTGTCGCGCAGGGAAAACTCGTTGTAGTCGACGGAAAACTGCAGGCGGGTGCGCGGTCCGAACAGCGGCAGGCTGTAGCGGAACTGGCCGAGATCCGAGCCGAACCCCGAAAGATTCTCCGTTTGATAGGATTTCAGGTAACCGATCGTCAGGGCATCGCCGATACCGAGGGGATTCAGCCAGTCTACCGAGGTAAAGGCGCGCTGGTCGCCGGTGAAAACGGAGCCGTGATTGTCGAAACGGGTTACGGCACGCCAGGATTGCTCGTCGCGCACCCGCAGGTTCAGCTTGGTTTCGCCGGGATTCTCCCCGGCACTGAAGTAGCCGGTGATATTCAGGCTCGGCAGGTCGTTCAGCAGGTAGAGTCCCTCCTCCACATTCTCGTGGCTGACCAGTTGGCCGCGCTGGTCTTCGAAAGGTTCGGCGAGTTGCTCGAGGGTGTACTTCTGATTGTTTTCCGCGACCACCTGGCCCAGCAGGCCCTCCTGCACCGTCAGGGTCACCACCCCGTCGCGGACTTCCTGCGCCGGGATCTGTACCTGGGCCAGGAACAGGCCCTGCCTGCGGTAGAAGCTGGTCAGTTCCGCGGCTATCTCCTCCAGGTCACCGAAGCTGAGTCCGCGCTCGGCATTCTGCTTATCGATGATGTTGACCAGCCTGTGCAGTTCGCGGGGCCCCAGGTTTTCCGCATCGTAGCGCGCGCCCATGCCGTCCAGCTGCAGCGCCAGTTCCTCCAGGTTCTCGGCGGTATAGCCGCCCGCGAGGATCTGGTCCTCCTTCATGAATTTAACCCGCAGTTCCTCGGCAAGCTTCTCCACGGTTTCCCGGTCGATACCGTATTCCGGGTATTCCTTGAGGCGATGGAATTCAAACTTCCTGACGGTGATCCGCGGTCCTTCGCTGCGCCGGGAAACCTCGGGGATATCCACATCCAGCTTGGGATCGCGGGCTTCTTGTGTGCGCTGCAGGAATTCCCGCGTCACATCCGTCTCGCTGACGGTGGGAATATCCTGGTCGAAGGCCTCCCTGACGCGGCTGCGGAAGCTGGACTCCCCCTCCTGCGAGTACCCCGCCGACGGCAGTAACAGCAAACCGGCTCCGACAATGGCCAACGGACTTCTGTAGCGCGCGAGCATATCCACCCCTTTACAAATCCCTGTAGCGATTCTTATGTTTCGGTAACGCGATAAATCCGGCCGGCATCAGGTGCGCCGGCCGGAGAAATATTCTCAGGTCAGTTCAGGTCCCGGGCGACCCGGAAGCCGGTGACAGTATCCGCCTCGCCGTTGTGATAGCGCTTGGTCGTCACCAGGCAGCGGCTCATCGGATCCTCGCGGCTGCCGCCCGCGGCCATCAGCTGGCCGTCCTCGCCCAGCACCCATTCCTGTACATTGCCCACCGGATTGACCAGCCCGAAGGCGTTGCCGGAGCCGGCCCCGGCGGCCACCAGCTCCGCCCCTTTTTCGATACCGCCGTACTTGAGGTGGCAGTTGCGGTCCGCCAGTTCCTGCTGGCCGTTGGCGCTGGCCGCGGCAAACCACTCCCGCTCGCCGGGGAGGCGATAGTCGTAGCCCGTCTGGGCACTCAGCCACTCCAGGTAGGCGCGCGCGTGGGAAATGTTGATGTTTTGTACCGGCAGGTCGTCGGCGCCCAGCGACAGATCCCCACAGCTACCGGTCGCGCGGCAGAACTGCTTGAACTCGCCGTTGCTGACTTCGTACTTGCCGACAACCAGTGGCACATGCTTGCTGCCTTTTACGACCACCATGGTCGGCGCATCTGCCCCGTTCGCCAGGCGATCGGCACAGGTGTAGCGGTCACCGCGACCGCCGCTGCCGGGGCGCAGGTGGCCACAGAAATCGAGTTTGAACTCCTGCAGTACCAGCTGGTTCGGCAGGAACGCCTGCGCTTCCTGCAACAGGGGCTCGGTACGGAGGGGGTCGGTCGCGGCCAGTTTGGTGAAACAGCCGTTCAGTTCCTCGCCCAGGACCGGGCGGACCTGTTGCGCCTTGGTCGCATCCAGCTCCGCCAGCCGGTTCAATTGGGTGGATACATCCCCGATGTTCATCTTGAAACCGCAGCGCAGCGCCAGCTCCATCTCGCCCAGTACGGCGTCTATCTGCCGCTGTTTCTCGCGCGCGGCTGCCAGGCGCTGCTGGCGCAGCTCCTGCTGCCGCAATCGCTCGGCCTCGCGCTCGGCGGCCAGCCGCTCGGCCTCGAGGCGCGCCCGAAGCTCCTCGCGCTCCTGGGCGAGCTGCGACTTGATGGCCGCGGCCTCGCTGGACTCCCCATACCAGTTGGCGGCACTGGCCAGCATGCCGTCCGCCTGGTCCAGGTTACCGAGATTCAGCTGGCCGGTGGCGGCGGAGATGAAGAGATCGTAGATCCGCTGGCGCGACGACTCCAGATAGCTTTCATCCGAAGGATTTAACTCGGCGTACTCCTGCAGTTCTACCCGTAGGTCGTCCTCCCAGGCCGGGGTCAGGATGCTCAACCCGATCAGGCGGTCGATGGCCTCGCGCTTGTCGGCGATACGCCGCTCCAGCGCCTCGCGCTGCAGCTTCTGCTCCAGCTCTGCCAGTTCAACCTTTGCCCGCGCCTGCTCGGCGGCACTCTTCTGTTCCAAGTGGTTGTAGGCTACACCTGCCCCCACCAGCAGGACGGTAAAGGCGGCACCCAGAACCCACTTCCAGGTGTTGTTGACGAAGAAGCGCTGGACAAATTCCTCTACCGTAGCGGTGCGGTTCGCGCGCTTCAGTTCCAGCGCGGATTCCAGTGCTCGCCACTGTTTGCGGCTCAGCCCCTTGATCCGCTCCGGTCTCAGCCTTTTCTCCAGGACCCGGTCCGCCGGCAACTTGTCGAATGGGTGCCTGCCGGCGAACAGCTCATAGGCCACACAGCCGAGGGCGTAGACGTCGTCACTGGGCGCCGGCTCGGCGCCCTTCAGCATTTCCAGGCTGGCGTAGGCGGGGGTCAGCGCGCCCAGGGTGCCGGCGTCGAACAGGGTCTTCTCACCGACGCCGGACACGCCGCCGGAGACGGCGCGCGCAATGCCGAAGTCGAATACCTTCGCCCCCTTCTTGTTGGTAACGAAAATATTGCCCGGCTTGAAATCCGAGTGGACGATGCTGTGGGAGTGGGCGTAGATCAGCGCCTGGGAGATATCGCGCAGGACCGAACAGGCCCGCTCGAATTCCAGGCCGACATCCGCGTGCTCGCGCAGCAGCTTGTCGAGCGGCGCACCCTCGAGAAACTCCATTGTCATGAAGACGCGATCGCCGTCCCGGTCGAAATCGTAGACGGTTACGATATTGGGGTGGGCCAGAGTCTGGGATTTACGCGCTTCGCGCTGCAGCGAGATAAAGGCATCGGGATGCTGGCGAAAGTCGTCGTTCAGCAGCTTGATTGCCACATAGGGTTCGCTGTCGTTGGCCTCCAGCTTGCGGCGGTCGAGGGCCTTGTACACGGCCCCCATGCCACCGCTCCCCAGCAGCTTGTCCAGCTCGAAGCGGCCCTTGATCACCGTTTTGGTGACGGCACCGGAAGACGAAGACTCAAAAAACACGGCCTCGCGCGCCGGGGCGGCAGCGACCAGGCGGGTGGCATCCGCGTTTTCGGCCGCTTTGGGAATCGGCTTGAATACCGTGGCGTCGGCGGTAAAGCCGGCCGCAGCGGTGGGAATCAGGCCGGGGTTGGAACTCACCGGGGGATGATCGTTGGCGCCGGTGTTGTCGCTACCGACGAAGACGGTCGTATCGCCATCGTCCAGCGCCTTCTCGATGGGTTTGGCTTCAGTAGACTTACCCGGCCTGGCTATACGCGTCTTATCGTTCAAATCCGCCTCCCTGGAAGATTCATTGCGACACATCCGAATGCCACATTGAGCATTTGACAACCCTGTCTTCGATAACTGGTCAACAAAGCAGGCGCGAAGTATACCGAAGGGCCTATACAGCAACAATGACCGCTCCGGAAAATGTGCTGACAAAAACTCTCCTGAATAAAACGGATGTGCAAACTTCCCGAAAAAATGTGATCGAAATCCTATTTCTCTCGCAAAATTACAAGCCATTACACGAGCGTTACTTCGGGAACGCACTTAGTGGAATTTTTTTCACTAGAAATTGGTGCCCGAGTCAGCAGCAAAATTAATCGAATAATTTCAACTTTGCGCTTTTGCCATTTAAATCGATTCACGAAGAAAAGAGCCAATCAAAAATGGGGTCAGAGTGAATATTCCGAAGGTTTCCATTCAGAAAGCAAAGCGGCGGACAATCGGCCTGGGAAATTCGTGCCAGAGTCGATTAAATAACTGAAAAACACGGTTTTTTTTTGCAAAAAGCTCTGCTTAAATGCGTCCAGTTGCCGTTGCGGCAAGACCTGAACTGCTGCGATTCCGCGGTGGTAAAGGATGAACCACCCATGTCACAGACCACACCACGAGGGATTACTCATGGCTATTTACATGAACTTCAACAACAACGCACCGAAAGGCAACGTAACCGCTAAGGGTTACGAAGACTGGATCGAGGTGGACAGCTTCAACTTTGGCGTCGGCCGCGGAATCAGCATGGAAGCCGGTGCCATGGCCAACCGCGAAGCTTCCCGCCCGAGCATCAGCGAGATCACCGTAACCAAGCGCATCGACTCCGCTTCCGGCGGCCTGTTCAAGGCCTCCGTCACCGGCGACGAGGGTGTCAAGGTTGAGTTCCACGTGGTCCAGACCGGGGCCAACTCCGTTGAGAAGTACGCGGTATACAAGCTGGAGGATGCGATGATCTCCTCCTACAGCATCAGTGCTTCCGCCGGCGGCGCTCCGCAGGAGTCCATCTCCCTGAGCTTCTCCAAGATCGAGGCCGACCTCAACCACGCGGACAAGACCAACAAGAACCCGAAGAATATGCGTGTGGGTTACAACCTGGCTACCGCCGAGGCGCTGTAAGCCGCTTTTCGGTTCTCACCGCAGGGGCCGAGGCCTGCAGCCAAGGGCTGCGGGCTGCGGCCCCTCGGTTTTTTAGCCGAGCGTTTCTGTGAGCGCTTCGCTAAAAAACCGGAACAGCGCAACGCGTAGTGCGCAAACTGCAAGCACCGTTAGGGATAGTTGGGGCTGAGTATGTCTACTCTCAATCAAGATAAACGAATGATCCACGTCGACAGCCCTGTCGGCAAGGACGCGTTCATTGCCACGGCACTGCAGGGTGAGGAACACATTTCCAAGCCATTCCGCTACGAGCTGCAGCTGCTGTCCGACAACCACACGATTACCCAGGGCGACATTGTCGGCAAGGCGTTGACGGTCTCGGTACATCACGCCAGGAAACCGCGCTTCATCAACGGTTTCGTGACCCACTTCTCGATGCTCGATGTCAATGCAGAGGGTATGCGCAGCTACAAGGCCGTGGTCCAGCCCGGATTCTGGTTCACCAGCCTCGGGGGCAAGAACCGCGTTTTCGAGAAAAAATCCGCCAAGCAGATACTGGAAGAGGTGCTGGGCGAATACAGCAAGGTTATCAAGCTGTCACTCAAACTCAACGGGGAATACATCACCCGGGAGTACTGCGTGCAGTTCGATGAGAGCGACTTTCAGTTCGTCAACCGGCTGATGGCCGAGGAGGGCATCGCCTACTACTTCAAGCACACGGACGGGCAACACGAACTGGTACTCTGCGACGACCCGCAGGACTTCTACGATTGCGAAAGCGAGAAGGTGGAGTACGACGGCGGCGGCAGCCACCCCACCAAGCACACCGTCAGCCAGTGGCAGCGCCACTTCAACTACCACGGCGGCGGCTTCGAGCTTAAGGACTATAGCGAATTCACCGTATCCAAAGACAACAAGCAGCAGGTGAAGACCACCAGCAAACTCAATGATGTCTCCAGCTATATACGCAGCCTCTATGGCCTGAACCATTTCGAGGCCGACGGCGAACACAAGCACAAATTCAAGGACAGCTACCACAAGGCCCTCGCCGAGCGCTCCATGGAGGCCCAGGAGGCAATGTTCGATATCGGCCAGGGCCGCAGCGACTGCCCGGGCTTCAGCGCCGGAGGCCGCTTCAACTTCGACCACACCCTGGCGACGGAGAAGGGCAAGTACCTGCTCACGTCCGTGCAGCTGTCCGTCACCGACAGCAACAACAAGGACACCCACTTCCACAACAGCTTCAGCTGCGTGCCTGCGGCTGTAATGCCGCGCCCGGATCCGCATATCTGTGCCAATCGCATTCACTCGCCGCAGGTGGCGCAGGTGTTGGAGGTCAAGGCCACCGCTTCCGACAGCTCCCAGGATCCCTACACCCAGGTCAAGGTGAAGTTCCCATGGAATTCCGCGCAGAACAGCTGCTGGGTGCGCGTGATGCAGTCCTTCGCCGGCAAAAACTGGGGAGCCAACTTCGTGCCCCGCGTGGGCCAGGAAGTGGTGGTGACCTATATCAACGGCGACCCGGACCGCCCGCTGATTACCGGCGCCGTCTACAACGGCGACAACCCGGGTCCCAACTACACCGCCACCCAGAGCGGCTGGAAAACCGAGTATGAGGGCAGCAAGTTCAATGAGCTGCGCTTCGACGACAAGGGCGGCAAGGAAGAGATCTACATGGAGGCCGGCAAGGACCACAACTTTGTGATCCACAACGACCAGACCGGCAAGATCGAGAACAAGCAGACCCTGGAGATCAAGCAGGATCGCAGCGTCACCGTCACCGACGGCAGCGAGACGGTCACCATTGCCAAGGGCGACCAGACCGTCAATATCGACAAGGGTAACCAGAAAACGACCCTCGGCGCCGGCAATCACACCCTCAAGATCAGCAAGGGCACCCAGACCACGGACGCCATGGGTGCGATCAAGATCACATCCAAGACCTCCATAGAGCTCAAGGTTGGAACCAGCAGTATCAAGCTGACCCCCGCCGGCATTACCATCAAGGGCACCACCCTGTCGTTCAAGGGCGATGCCACCGCTGAGGTCAAGGGCGGCGGCATGCTGACACTGAAAGGCGGCGTGACCATGATCAATTGATGGAGTTAGTTGAGTAATGACAGACCTGGTGAAAGTACAGGCCCTGACCGCCGCTGAGCTGTTGAAAAACTTCGACGTTAGCGAGGAGGCCGAGGAACACCTGGTACCGGATACCGCACCGGAAGTGAGTATCGACCGCCTGATGAAAGCCGGCCTCTACCCGGACGCCATCAAGCTGCTGGCACACGGACTGCCCAAGCGCGAGGCCGTCTGGTGGGCCTGCCTGGCGGCCCGCGATATCCAGAACCCGCAGACTGACGAGGACAATATCAACGCGCTCCTTGCCGCCGAGAGCTGGGCCGTGAAGCCGAGCGAAGAGGCCCGCCTGAAGTGCAAGGCCATGGGTGAGAAAACCAAACACAAGACCCCCGCCAGCTGGGCAGCCACCGCAGCCAGCTGGTGCCACGGCAGCCTGGCCGCGGAGGGCGAGCCGGCCATAGAGCCCCCCGACCACCTATACGCCCACGCCGTAGCCGGCAGCGTGACCCTGGCGGCTGTGTTATCAGACCCGGTGGATCCCGGCGAGCGCTTTATCCGCTACATGAAGCAGGGCCTGGACCTGGCCCGCGGCGGCAACGGCAGAGTAGAGGAATAGACATGGGAAAACCCGCTTCGCGCATAACAGACATGCACGTGTGCCCGATGGTGACCGGCACGGTTCCCCATGTCGGCGGCCCGATACTCAGCCCCGGCGGCCCCACGGTGATTATTGGCGGCATGCCTTCGGCCACGGTCGGCAGCACCTGCACCTGTGTGGGTCCGCCCGACACCATCGCCATGGGCAGTACGACCGTGATGATCCAGGGGAAGCCGGCGGCGCGGATGGGGGATACTACTGCGCATGGGGGCAAAATCGTGGTCGGGTACCCGACCGTACTGATTGGTGGATAGCCTTGAAGAAAGAGTTTTTTAACAAGTTTTACAAGCAATTTCGCATAGGCACAACAACCATTGTTGAAGACCAGCGACCCCGCGGGTCTGGTGTTTGCTCTGGTTATTATGCTGCCCGAAACGGCTTCAGCCCAGTTTCCAGTTTTCTTACAGGAACCTTTGCTCTGGTTCTTGTTCTTTTGAGCACGGAGATTTCTGCCATGTCACTATTCGATGCGGGAAAGGTATGCACTTTTTCGAGCATTTCCGGGGTCATCTTGAAAGACGGGAACCCTATTCCAAACATAACCGTAACCAGAACAACCTCTTACCAGAAAAAAAAGACAGATCAAACGAAAACTAACGACGACGGCTATTTTGAGATGCCCGCCCTGTTTGAGCGCAGTGCCTTAAGCTTGCTGCCGCAGGAGTTCGTAGTCGGTCAACTTCTGGTTGTTTCCATCGATGGCACAGAACACGTCATTTGGGATGGAGTAAAGCGTATCAAGGATGAAAACTCTGAGTCGAAAGGGAAACCACTGGTTGTGACCTGTGAAGTCAACAGTGAGAATCAAGTTATAGAGGTTGATGGCCAGCCTTTTATAACCAAGTGTACATGGGACGTTGTTCCGGACAATGTAAACAAGGGATTTTAGCTATGGAATTGACTCCACTACAGTCTGTCAGCCTTTCTCGAGACGTATACGCACTATCGAAACTTAACACAATTGAAGCTGCAATCGCCTATCTAAACAAAGAATACAATGGGAAGCTGGCATTCTTTGAAAACAATCTTCTGAAAGGCAAGACCGGAGGCCCCGGAGCCATAAAGGTCAGAACCGCTTTCGGCTTTCTACTAGTCGGCCAAGGAGAATATAAAGGCAACGCATATATATTGTTTCGTGGCACCCAGTACCTGGCAGACTGGTTGACCAACTTAAATATAACGCTTTCAAAGTCAGCCAGCGGGCAAGCAGTTCACGACGGATTCAACAAAGCATTCCAATCAATGTTGCCCCAAATCCGCCCTTTCGTGAATGCATTGCCGACCGGCACTGACGTTCACTGTCTTGGACATAGCCTAGGTGGGGCCCTCGCCACCATTGCTGCGGAATGGATATCAAAGAACACAGCGCACACCCCAAGACTGTATACCTATGGGAGCCCTAGAGTTGGATTGATAGGTTTCTCAGAGAAATGCACCAGTTTACTTCGGGAAGAAAATATATTTCGCGTGTACCACAGGACAGACATAGTCCCCTGCATACCAATATGGCCTTTTGTTCACACTCCAAGCTCAGATAAAGAATACTTTCTTCCCTCCCCAGGACTTGTTCCCTGGAAAACTTACCATGACATGGTTTTATATGGTAAATCGGTCGGTCAAAAATCCTGGGAACAGATATATGCAATGAGGCCGCCAAAGCGTACAGATTCCGGGGTGGAGACTTGGCTGAAATCGAATGCCGTTATTGGCCCCACCATATCAGCCATAGAGTGGATCAATGATGCCATAGTCTATGTACTCAAAAAGTGTTTCGAGTATGCGGGAAGAATCATAGACTTCGGAGCTTCGACCTACTTCACACTGATGGATCGACTTGCCTATATTATCAAGAAGGGAATTGATTTTGCAGAGGCTATATCTGGGTGGGTTCTTTTGCTGATGCGCAAGATAGCCCAATTTCTTGGCATGCGGAAACTTATTGAAGCTGCTGACCTTACACACGATTTTCTGCGCGGCTTACTACTTAAACTTTCTGCTCGAGTCAATGAAATCAGCAAGCAAGCATTGAGTAATACACTAGCTGACGGGCGGGCTATTTAAGCCCGTCAAAACCGGCCACCCACGAAATAAAATGCAGCATCAAGTATGACTGAAAATCTATCGGTGGCCGTACTTTTATGTTTTTTTGCCATAATATTGGCAATCATTGACTGCTATACGGCCGGCAGGAAGGGAAAGAAGAGTGAAAGTCTAGAGCGCAAATCTGACCGGTTGAGTGATCTTGTATTATTTGCACCCTTCATGGCGCTTTTCTATACGGAAAGCTTTTGGACCAGTTTGGTTTATACCTTACCGATCATTCTGGCTTCATACCTGGCGCAATTAACATGCTATAAGAAAGGCTGGCTGGATAGCCCGCCCGAAGTCATCGCGCTGGCTCCGGGCAGTTACCTGCTAACGATCATCGCCTACTTCATATTTTTCCACGAAGGTTTTGCTGAGGCCCCGCCACAGGAAGCGGCGGAAGCCAGCATTGACGGGCGATCCTCCTGGTCGGTCTACTGGGTTTCTGCGCTGTACGTCGTCTGTTTTCTGCTCGCCGCAGTGCCGAAGAAGCCGGATTCCGTCTTTCTGTCACTATTATTCTTGATTCCCGCAATCACCATCCTGCCCTTCTTCACCGGTCACTACTTCTGGTTCATGCTGCTGGGCTTTCTTTTCCTGCTCATCAGCGTTCGCAGGGGGCTCAGGAATTTGGAAACTGGCAGTGGCGGGGCACTTTCTGCGGTGGGCGGTTATTTTTATATGCTTTCCGCCTTCGCCAGCCTCGTGGTTTACGCGATTCTCTACTGACAATAAAGCAAAACGCTCGGCACGCCGGGCGTTTCGCGATGGACATGAAAAAATCAGCTTATCCGGTAGCTGAAATCGCCCTCCTCGGTCGCCCCCACATGGATGGCCGTAACTTCTTTGCCCTTGGCCATCCTGTCCAGGCACTCACTGGCCAGTGACGGCAGCAGGGTGCGGTTCAGTATCACCTCAATATTGCGCGCGCCGGTATCCGACTCCTGGCAGCGGGCGACGATATTGATCAGGACGTCCTCATCGTAGCTGAAGCCGGCTCCGTAGTGCTCCTTCACCCGCTTCTCGATGCGGCGCATATTGATCTTGCAGATCTCCACCAGGTCCTCGTCGTCCAGTGGGTAGTAGGCGATCACATTGGCGCGGCCGAGGAACGCGGGTTTGAATTTCTGCAGCAGATGCGGGCGGATATTGTCCAACAGCACATCCGGCTCCGGCTTTTCCTCCACCTGGCTGAAGATGGCGCGGATGGCCTCCTCACCGGCGTTGGAGGTCATGATAATCACGGTGTTCTTGAAGTCGATGTCGCGGCCCTCGCCGTCCTTGATGGTGCCCTTGTCGAACAGGTTGTAGAAAATATCCTGCACACCCGGGTGGGCCTTTTCCATCTCGTCCAGCAGTATCACCGAATAGGGCTTGCGGCGCGCCGCCTCGGTGAGTACGCCGCCCTCGCCGTAGCCGACGTAGCCGGGCGGGGAGCCCAGCAGCATGGAGACCTTGTGCTCCTCCTTGAACTCGGCCATGTTGATGGTGGTGATGTTCTGCTCGCCGCCGAACAACTCGTCCGCCAGGGCCAGGGCGGTTTCGGTCTTGCCCACGCCGCTGGTGCCGCAGAACATAAACACCCCCACCGGTTTGCGCGGATCGGTGAGGCCGGCGCGGGAGGTGCGGATGGCCTGCGCCACCGCCTCTATGGCGTGGGGCTGGCCGATTACGCGCTTGTTCAGGCGCTCGGCCAGGGTCTGTATTGCGACTATCTCGTCGCTGACCATCTTGCCCACCGGGATACCGGTCCAGTTGGCCACCACCTCGGCGATCGCCTGCTCGTCCACCGCCGGCTGCATTAGCGGTGTATCGCCCTGCACTTCCGCCAGTTGGGCGTGCAGGGACTGCAGCTGCTGTTTCAGGTCCGCCATCATGGCCTGATCCGCAGATTCGCTCTGGAATTGTTCCTCTATCTGGTCGCGCAGCTTGTGTATCTGCTCGATCAGCTCAAGCTCGTGGGTGCGCTGGTTTTCCAGCTTTGCCAGCCGCTGTTCGGCCTGGGCCTGCTCTTCGGCCAGGGCCTGCAGCTGCTCCTCGTGGGCGCCGCTGGCCGCGTTCTCACGCTGCAGCTTTTCGCTGGTCGTCCTGGCGCGAGCAATGGTGCGCCTGGCATCCTCGATCGCACCCGGCGTCGCCGACTGGCCAAGGGCCACGCGCGCGCAGGCGGTGTCCAGCAGGCTGACGGACTTGTCCGGCAGCTGTCGGCCGGGGATATAGCGGTGGGACAGTGTTACCGAGGCGACCACGGCCTCGTCGAGAATGCGCACCCGGTGGTGTTCCTCCAGCGTCGTGGCGATGCCGCGCATCATATCGATGGCCTTGTCCTCGCTCGGCTCCTCGACCTTTACCACCTGGAAGCGCCGGGTCAGGGCCGGATCGCGCTCGAAGTATTTCTTGTACTCGGCCCAGGTGGTGGCGGCGATGGTGCGCAGCTCGCCGCGCGCCAGGGCCGGCTTGAGCAGGTTGGCGGCGTCCCCCTGCCCCTCCTTGCCGCCGGCGCCGATCATGGTGTGCGCCTCGTCGATAAACAAGATGATCGGTGTGGCCGAGGCGCGCACCTCCGCGATCACCGACTTGAGGCGATTCTCGAACTCGCCCTTGACGCTGGCACCCGCCTGCAACAGGCCCAGATCCAGGGTGCGCACGGCCACGCCCTTCAAGGGTTCCGGCACGTCGCCGCTGACGATGCGCAGGGCGAAGCCCTCGACCACCGCGGTCTTGCCGACGCCGGCCTCGCCGGTCAGTATCGGGTTGTTCTGCCGGCGGCGGGTGAGAATATCGATACACTGGCGTATCTCCTCGTCCCGACCCAGCACCGGATCTATCTCGCCCTTCTGCGCGCGCTCGGTGAGATTGACGGTGTACTTGTCCAGCGCCGGCGCCTTGCTCGCCGCCGCGGCGACGGCGTTCGCACCCTCCTCCCCGCCGGCAGCACTGACGTGATTGGATTCGCCGCTGTGGCCGAACATGGCGCGGGCGGTCTCGCGGATGGACTCGGGGGCAATATTCTTAAGTTCCGGGCAGGACTCCAGCAGCTGGCGGCGGGAGGTCTCCTCCAGCAGCAGCGCCGCCAGCAGGTGGCCGGAGCTGATGGCGCGGTGGCCGTAGTCGATGGAGGCGAGCATCCAGGCGTTCTTGGCCCCCTCGACGATGGTCGGCGACAGCGCCGCCGGCCGGCTGCTGCCGGACTTGAAGCCGGCGATGGCGGTCGCCAGCTGTTTGGCCAGGTGCGAAGGATTGCAGTCGTGTTTCTCCAGCAGGTGGTAGAGATCCGTATCCGACTGGTCCAGCAGTTTCAGCAGCCAGTGCTCCAGTTCCACGTTGTACTGGCTCTGCGCCAGGCAGAGCCCCGCCGCGCCCTCGAGGGAATCGCGCATGTGCGGCGTCATGGTATCCACCAGCCGTTTCAGGTCGATATTGATCATTGGCAAAGTTCCTTTTTTCTGTTTTCGGATTGGCAATCAGGCTGCGGGGAGAGCCTCGTCCGGGGAGACCCGGTCGGCGCTCAGGGTGATCTGCACCCGCCGGTCGCCCTCGCATTCACCGGCCATATGGGTATTCCAGCCCAGCAGCGGCTGGAGCGCTTCTTCCCGGCTCAGCTGCGCCGGCGCCACCTGGCCGGTAAACAGGGTCACGGAGATGTCGAAATCCATCTCCACGCCGGCGCTGAACTGGATAAAGGACTTGAGTGCTTCCAGCTTGCCGGAGCCCGGGGCTATGGCCATAAACTGCTCGTAGGCCATGGGTTCGATCACCACGCGAAACTTGTTCTGGGCCTGGAAACACTGGGTGCCGAGTACCGTGTTGACGCCCAGGCAGTTGTTGACGCCCTGGGGGTACCCGGGGCCCGGCAGGCGACAGAGCACATCCTCCGGCAAGTCGTCCCACTGGCCGCGAAACTGCTCGATGCTGACGTCGAGGCCGAAATAGTGGCGGATCATCCCGGCCAGGGCGGCGGCGGAGCACTGCTGCCGGCTCAGGTGCCCGGCCATGCCCAGCAGCGCCTCGTCCGGCAGCGGCATGCGGTAGCGCATCTCGCTGGTGCCCAGCCCGGCCAGGGAGGCCAGCGCGTGACTGAAGAGGTCCGGCTCCCGCTCGCGGCGCAGGTGCTGGCGCTCGTAATTCACCGGCAGCTGGTACTTGTGCCAGGCCTGGTAGAAGAGCGACACGTGGCGGTGGTTGAACAGGTCGAGGAAGTCGCGCAGCGCGGTGTTCTTTTCCCGCAGTTCCTTCAGCACCAGCTCGGTCAGGTAGTAGGGCATTACCCCCTGGCTGCCGATCAGGCCGGTGAAGCCCACTTCCATGCGCCACTGGCTGAGTTCACCGCCTGCGCCTTCGCGCTGTTCCAGGCGCTGTACATCGGCGCCGTTGAACGACAGGCCGGACTGCGCACTGAAGCGCACCAGCTCCCGCGACGGCGGCGCCGAGCCGGCGATAGGCTCCCGGGCGCAGCCGTCGCCGCCCATCACCGCCGCGCGCTCCAGCAGCCGCACCGCCTGGAAGAAGTCGAAGCGGTAGGGCTCGCGGCGCAGGCGCTCGATTACAGTAAGGCTTTGTCGCCGGCGCGAGGTGGCCATCGCTTCAGCTCTCCATCCCTGCCACTCATGGTGGCGATCAGGCGGGTAAAGGAATTCAGGGAACAGTAGAGGCCGAGGAAGCGCTCGATCACACTGGCGAACAGCAGCGGACTGGAGCCGGCCAGCATCATCGAATCCAGCTCTATCTGCACCTCGGTGCCGCGGCACAGCACCACGCTCTGGTCTATCTGAATGGGCGCGGTGATGGGCCGCGTGTTCAGTTTCAGCAGCGACTCGATCAGGTTGCGGGTGCTGGCGGAATCGCGGAAATCGTAAAGGCGGAATATCTCCTTCAGCGCCTCGCAGCCGCCGCTGGCGGACAGGGACAGGTGATTCAGGTTCAGGTGTGAGATCAGCCGCCAGTAGCCCCGCTCGCGCCGCGGCGGCCGCAGTGTGGCCGTGGGTGAGACGACGCAGCTGATACGGCTCGCCGGCGCATCGCCGTCGACTATTTCCAGGTAGGGCTGGGCGTTGCCGCTGGGCAGTTTCTTCGGCAGGTTGCGGTTGCAGCAGGTCAGCTGCAGGTCGAGGGTCTGGTCGCTGATGCGGTGCGGGTTGAAGTCCAGGTCCACCAGGCAGATGTCCAACTCCGATGCCTGCTCGTTGCGGTGCTCGCCCTCGATCACGTCGCGGCGGCGGCTGAACCAGAAGGCGGACTGCTGGGCGTGGTGCTGGCTGTGCTGGATGCCATAAAAGGGGCGGTAGCCGGTGGTCACACCACTGCCGTCCGTCGCGCTGACGGCATCGATGGAATAGATCTCCAGGCCGTCGCTGCGACGCGCATCGGGCACTACGTGGTAACTGTACTGGGCGTGGCTGAGCGGAATCGGGTCGGCGGTCTGCGGGAACAGGTTGACCACCGGTGTGCAGCCGAGGGCAAACATGCTCGCGGCTATCTGCTTTTCCAGTTCGTCGTGGTTTTCCGCCAGGTAGAAATAGAGGTTCAGCGTATCGCCGTAGCTGTCGTTCAGCGCGGACTGCAGCCCGTTGATATCGATAAAGTGGAACTTCTCCGGGAAGGCGAAGTACTCGGTCAGCAGGCGGTAGCCGCTAAAGGCAGTGTCCGGATAGGGCAGCAGCCCCTGGTCCGGCTCCAGGCCCACCTGCTGTAGCGCGTCCGCCTCCAGGAAAGTTGGCTTCGGATCCGCCTCCCCGTTGGCGACCACCAGTTTGACGCACTTGCTCAGCAGCAGGTCGTAGAGGGCGTAGATATGGCTTGACTGGCCGCGCAGGAAGAAGCGCAACTGCTCGGGCCGGATTTCGGCAAAGCTAAGGTCCGGGCTCAGGGTTTTCAGGGAAAGCTTCAGTACCGCGTTGGCTCCCTGGATGTCGTTGCAGCCCGGCGCGATAAAGGGGCGCGGCATCAGGCTGGCGCTGACCGCCTGGAATGGGCAGATATCCACCGGGTAGCGGCTGGTGAAGCGGCAGGTCTGGCCCTGGAAGCTCTCGGTTTCCAGCAGGGTATCCGCATCCACACGGGTGATTCCGTCCAGGTCCGGCTCCGGCTCGAACTGCACTATGGCGCAGGAGGGTATCGGCCTCAGGTAGTGCGGGTAGAGGGTCTCCAGCATCGCGTCGGTGAGCTCGGGGAAGTCGTCGCTGAGCTTCTGCTGCACCCGCGCATTCATATAGGCGAAGCCGGACATCAGTCGCCCCACCAATGGATCGTCGACGGTGTCCGTGTCGAGCTGCAGGCGCGAGGCCGCGGCCGGGTGCATGCGCGCAAACTCGGCAGCGGTCTGCTGCACAAACGCCAGCTCCCGCTCGTAGAGGTCTATCAGTTTTTCGCTCATTTGGGCATCTCTAGAAATTGTAGCGAGCGGGTGGCTGGTGGTGGCCGCCGGAACGCAGTGAGCGGAACGTACTTTAGTACGTGAGGATTCGACCGGGCTGGCGCACCAGCACCGCCGGACGCCGCCACACACACGCGCAGTAGATTTATCGAGATGCCCATTACATTATCTCCGACACATCGACTGTCTGGGTCACCGGATTCAGGGCCGAATCAAAGACGATGACCTCCGATGCGGGATTCACGTGCAGGACCGCCTCGACGCGGAAGCGGATACTGGGGTCCTCCACATCCACCTTGTCCTGGGTGGTCACCTTCACCGAGCGGATGCGCGGCTCGAAATCCAGTATGGTTTTCTCGATTTCCCGGCAGAAGCGCTTGCGGCTGTCCAGGGACGACAGGTTGATCGTCGACAGGTCCGGCAGGCCGTAGTTGATATTGGAATGTTCCAGGTGCGCGTGTGTCTCGGGCGCCGACAGGCAGCGGTAGCGGGTGTTGAACAGGTATTCCAGGTCCCGCCGGACCCCCTCGCGCAGCTGTCTCAGGACCTGGTGCGGCTGGTGCAGGTCCATGTTGCGGGACGTCTCCAACAGGCGATCCAGTACCGGCGCCAGCAGGCGCTTCTCTCTTGCCATGGCTATTGCACCGTCCCTATCTGTGCCAGGGCCGTGGTCAGTTTCAGCTCCGAAACCAGGTGATCCACGGTGTAGTGGCTCTTCAGGTGAATGACACTCTGGTAGCTGCCCACCCTGCCCGGCTCATCCACCACCCGTACCCTGGCCTCGCGCAGGGGGTAACGGGCGAGCATTTCCCAGGACAGGTCGTCGCGGCCGGTGGTGTAGCGGTCCAGCCACTGCTGCAGCTGGCGCTCGCAGTCGCCAGCATTCATGTAGGCCCCCACCTTGTCCCGGATCATCACCTTGATGTAGTGGGCGAAACGGGACGCGCACAGGATCTGCTGCAGCATGGAACTGATGCGGGCGTTGGCGGTGGCCGCCTTGGTGGTGTACAGCTTGGGGCGCTGCAGCGAGGGCACACTGTTGAAGGCGCTGTAGGGGGTGTCGTAGCAGTGGCAGAGACAGGCGAAGCCCAGCTCCCCCAGGTCCCGCTCGACGAAGTCGGTCACCAGGATGGAGGTGGACATGCGCACCATGCCCGGTTTGCTGTCCGGCCTGTAGGGAATCGCCGGCAACTGGGATACTAGGCCGCCGCCCAGGTGATCGCGCGCGACACCGCGGATATGGGAGAACCAGCCCACCTCGCTGAACTCGCGGATCAGTACCATCCCCAGGGCGAAGCAGGCATTGCCCCACAGGTAGTTCCGGTTGTGGGAGGCCGCCACCTGCTCGGCGAAGCGCAGGCCGCGGTAGCTGGAAAACTCCGTGTTGTAGGGCTGGCGTAACAGCACCTGCGGCAGGGTCACCGCGAGGAAGCGGCTGTCCTCCAGATCCCGCAGGCCGTTCCAGCGAATGTATTGCTTCTGTCGGAACACCTCGGCGAAATCGATCGGCTTGGCCAGGTCGTCGAAGTGGTCTATGCCGAACAGTTGCGGCGTCGCCGCGCAGACGAAGGGTGCGAAGGCGGCGGCCGCGGTGTGGGAGATGCCCTGCAGCGTGAAGACGTCGTCGTAGGGGTGGTCGGCAAAGGGCCGGTGGGATACATAATAGTCCCCCAACAGCAGGCCGAAGGGCTCGCCGCCGGGGGTGCCGAACTCCTCGTTGTAGACCAGGTGAAAGAGACCCGACTGGTCGAAGTCCGGCGCCCTTTCCATATCCTTGCTGAGATCCCGCCAGCTGAGGTCCAGCAGCTTGATCTTGATGTTGTCCGAGTGCGGCGCGCTGTGCACAAGCATCGACAGCCCGCGCCAGCTGGCCTCCAGACGCTGGAAACCCGGGTGGTGCAGTATGGCGTTGAGCTGGTCGCAGATGGCCTCGTCCAGTTCCGCCACCAGGCGGCTCAGCCACTGTCGCACCGTAAACTGCTCCCTGTGCGGGCAGGGACAGATCTCCGTCAGCCAGTATTCGAAGGCGAAGAGATCGTCCGGCTCGTCAAGGAATTTCTTCAATGCGCTGCGCCCGGCATCCATCAGCTGCGGGGGCAGCAACTGATCGCGATCACTGGAAAATTGCTCGGTCGGTGCAGCGGGCACGGAAAAACTCCCACAGATATTAACGGGCCGGGAAGCGCGCGATCTCCCGGCTGGATTGTGACTTTCAGTCTGGGGAAAGGCCCGCCCGGGAGGGCAGGCCCCGGGTCTTATCCCGCGGTGGGAATATTGGCCACCATGCGCATGGAGGTGGTCAGTTCCTCCATTTGCAGCCATGGCTTCAGGTAGGCCACCGCGCTGAAGCAACCGGGCTGGCCCGGGATTTCCTTCACCTCGACCCGCGCCTCGGCCAGCGGGTACTTGGCTTTCATTTCCGCGCTGGCTTCCGGGTTGGAGTTGGTGTACTGGGTGATCCACTTGTTCAGCCAACGCTCGCAGTCGCTCGCCTCCATAAAGGAGCCCACCTTGTCCCGCGCCATCACCTTCAGGTAATGGGCGATGCGCGACGTGGCCATCAGGTAGGGCAGGCGTGCGGAGATGGCGGCGTTGGCGGTCGCATCCGGATCGTCGTAAGTTTTTGGCTTCTGGGTGCTCTGGGAACCGAAGAACACCGAGTAATCGGTATTCTTGTAGTGGCACAGGGGCAGGAAGCCCTGGGCACTGAGCTCCGCCTCACGGCGGTCGGTGATGCCGATTTCGGTCGGGCACTTCTGGTCCAGGTCGCCGTCGTCACTCTTGAAGAGATGCGTCGGCAGGCCCTCGACTTTGCCGCCGCCCTCGGCGCCGCGGATGGCAGTACACCAGGAGTTCTCCGCGAAGGCGCGGGTCATGGTGGTGCCCATCACATAGGCGGCGTTCATCCAGCAGTACTGATTGTGCTCCGCCGGGCGCGACATGCCGGATTCGTCCACCTCGAACTCCTCGAAGTCAAAGGACTCGATCGGTTTGGTGTTGGCGCCGTAGGGCGTGCGCGCCAGGGTGCGCGGCATTACCAGGGTGACGAAGCGGGAGTCCTCGCTGTCGCGGAAGCTGCGCCACTTGATGTACTCGCCGGACTCGAAGATGCCGCCCAGGTCGCGGGGCTTGGACAACTCGGTGAAGTCTTCAAAGCCGAACATGCCGGCGCCGGCGGCGGAGATAAACGGACAGAAACCGGCGGCGGCCACGTTGGACATCTTGCTCAGCAGTTCGATATCCTCCGGGTGGCTGGTGAATTCGAAGTCGCCGATCATGCAGCCGAAAGGCTCGCCGCCGGCGGTGCCGAATTCCTCTTCGTAAATCTTCTTGAAAGTCTGGCTCTGGTCGAACTCCACCGCCTTGTCCAGGTCCCGGAACAACTCGCGCTTGCTCAGGTTGAGCATGCGGATCTTCAGGGTGGCCCCGGTCTCGCTGTTCATGACCAGGTGGTGCAGGCCGCGCCAGGAGCCCTCCAGCTTCTGGAACTTGCTGTCGTGCAGTATCGCCGACAGCTGCTTGGACATGGCCTGGTCGATGGCCTGGACCGCTTTCTTGATCGTCTGCGTCAGGTTGCGGTCCCAGGTGACGGTGCCCTTCAGTACCTGCTCGGTGAGGTTGGCGATCAGGTCCTGCGCTTCCTGGGGCTCCGTCTGCTTGGTGGCGGCAATGGCCTGCTCCAGCAGATTGACCGATTGCTCTTCGGTTTCGCTTTCCGCTACGTTTTCTACTTCGGTGCTCATTCTGATTCCTCTTCCTTCTTATCGCCCAGGCCCAGTTGCTCGGAGATGGCACCGACGTTTTCGGTGCTCTTCAGAATGTCCTCGAGGACTTTTTCCAGTTCCTCGGAGCGGTCCGCCTTGCTCAGCAGGTCGCGCAGCTTGCTGCGCGCCTCGAGCAGCTGCTTCAGCGGCTCCACCTGCTGCACTATCTGCTCCGGGGAGAAGTCGTCCATGTGATTGAAATCCAGGTCGACACCCAGCTTGCTGCCGTCGCCGGCGAGGGTGTTCTCCACCTGCAGGTTCAGCTTCGGATTGACCTTGGCCATGACGTCGTTGAAGTTGTCGCGGTCGATCTGCACGAACTTGCGCTCTTTCAGGGCCTTGCGGTTCTCGGCGTTGTCACCGGAGTAGTCCCCCATGACGCCGGCCACGAAGGGCAATTCCTTCTTTACTTCGGCTCCGTTGGTTTCCACATCGTAGGTAATGTGCACGCGCGGCTTGCGCACGCGCTTCAGTTTGTTGTGGATGCTCTCAGACATCTCAGGTCTCCTTTCCTAATTTAGGGACTGCGAATCGTGAAATGGTTACCAGCCTACGCTGGCCTCGGCCTGCGGCTCCCCGCTCCAGGCTTCATCGGCGGGGGCCGCCTCTGTGGCACCGGCCGGTTCTGCCGCGGCGGCGGGTGCGGGTGAGGGCGCACTCGCCGGCGGCGCCACGTAGCGGCGGGTGTCGGAGCCGTCCAGCCTGACGCCGGTCAGCTGCGAATAGACGGCCCGCGACTGGTCGTCCGGCAGCAGCTCGGTCATCAGTTCGGAAACCGTCATGCGGCCCCAGCCGATCAAGCGCTCCAGGCCGGGGGCCAGGGGTGTATGGGGCTCATAGGTGCGGAAGTATTTGGCCGCTGCCTCCAGCAGCCTGAGTGCGTCCTCCCGCGACGCCACTGGTCCGGCGGCGACGGCGACTGCAGCGGGCGCTGCCGCAGCCTGCACCGCTGCCACCGGCTCGGCGGACTCGCTTTCTGCCTCTGCGGCGGACGCGGCCAGGGCCTCCAGCTGCGCCTTGTAGATAAAGCGGGTGGTGCGCAGGACCTCGTCCAGCAGGGTGCTGATATTGGTCGACGGCGGCGCATCCTGGCCGCAGCTCGCGCGCAGCGCATCGTTGATGCCCTTGTAGTGGGCTATGGCGGCCTCGATGGTTTCCACCAGGTTCTGCGCCCACTCGTTGCTGGCCGCATTCACGCACTGGTCGATCTCGGCGAGGCTGTAGCCCAGGGTCTCGACGCGGGCCGCCTTGGCCTCGTCATCGGCGATGCGGTCGGCATCGCGGGCCTGCTGGTGCTGGAAAAATGAAAAGGCCCCGTAATCCCCTTCCGGCGTGATCTCGGCGCTGCGGATCGGCATCAGCAATGTGCCGTCGCCGCCGTCGCCGTTCAGCCCCGCCAGGGGCGCCACCTTGGTTTCCAGGCCGTCCTCGTCGGGTTCCGGGTAGAGGCTGTCCCAGTAATCCGCAACCAGCCGCTCGATCAGCACAAAGCCGTCGCGCAGACCGGTAAAACCGTGCAGGCGGATAAGCGCCTCGGTGTACCAGCTGGCGACCTCCAGGTCTTTGCTCTGGCCGGCAAGGATTTTCTCGGCGGACCTGGCCACGTCACGCCAGGGCGCCAGCAGGTCGGCATCAGTGTCGTCGAACATCGCCGAGCGCTCGGCGGCACGGGCGCTGTTGCGGGCGTCCTTGATGGTGTAGTAATCGGAGGTGGGGGAGCGGTCCTCGCGAATATCGCTGCCGCCTGGCTGGTCCTCAGTAATTGGCGCAACCAGTGCATCTATGTCTATTACGTGGGGGAAGGCCATGTAAGATCCTTTTATTCAATCAATCCCTTAAACTGAATTTTCTTGGAAGAGTACATTGTGCAGCCATCTAATCAAGATAAATACTACCTTGAGAAAAAAATCTTATGAAAAATGTGTACTGAATACAGAATTAATCAAATAAATTTTACGAAACGAATTCCTCGACAGAACCCTGCACAAACGTACCTGTTTCCATGCCCCGCGCGCCAGTCCTCACATTGAAAGCCGAAATAATTCGATTAAAGATCGGCTTTTGTCGATCGAAGTCCCGGCCGTCGCACCACAGGAAAATCGTATAGAAATTCTGCTCGCATTGAAAATGTGCAATCAGGTAGCGAATCGAAGTTCCGTCCAACTGCGCGGACATCTCGGCGATACACAGCGGCAAACGCTCGTGCCGGGAATTTGCAGGGCCGGACAACAACTGTCCCGCCGACACCCTCGCCACACACTGCTGTAACTGTGCGGCAGCGTATGCCGACAGGGTCAGGGTCAGCGGCAGTTCCCGCCGCGCCTGTTTCAGGATGACGACATAGTGGTGCTTTTCCCGGTCGCCGGCCTGGAGCAGGGCGCCGGGATTGAGGTCGGTGCAGGGTTGCCAGGCGCGGGGCATACAGAGGGAAATCATGGAATCTGCACTGTAGTGCCTTACCATGTCAGGCCCGGCAGCCTGGTGTCTCCTCTGCCGCGCTTCACCGGTGCGGAAGACGACACGATTGCCCAGCAGCAGCTCCGAATGCCAGCCCCCGCTCCACAGGGCCCGGACTATCTTTTCCGCCTGCTGCCGCTCTTCTGCCCGCTTGATCACCCGGCGGGAACCGGACAGCAGGCGCTTGACCTGATCGAAGTCCAGCCCGAACTTGTGGCACAGCGTATCTATCCCCTGGCGGCGACTGAAGCCGTCGCGCAGCGCCCCCGTAAAGACAACCTCAAAAGACATTCTTGTAACCTGCGTTCCGTGCATTGATTTGACACCCGCAAATACGCGGATTCAGCGGCAGTCCATGTTGCCCCGAAAAAAATCTTCCTCAGTCGCGTTTTGCTCGCGATAGTAGCAGCGACAATTCCAGTCGCCCAAGACAATAACTGAAAATTGAGAAGCCGATCAATTACAGTTTATTACAGCAATCTTTCAAAAAAATCCGCATCCACAGAAGCCGGGAATATTGCCCTGACTAGCCCCCTCAACAGTTCACCGTCACCACTGCAGGCTCTGTGCGCCGAGCATGGACGCGTAGAGGGTCGGCTCCGGCAGGGCGGGACAGAGCAGCGCGGTGGGCGCCAGGTGCTGCGAGCCGGCGCACCACCAGAGACCGAAACTCTGGTGGTGCTGCCGGTACAACTGGTTGAGCAATCCCGGATAACTGCTGGTGATTCCACTTCCGTCGCCGGTGGCCATATGGATTCCGCCGGCGCCCCCGGGCGCATCCGCGGCGGGGACATTGTCCGGAAAGGCCGGGAAGCGCTCCGTCAGCTCGTCGGCCTGGAGCGCGTTCTGCAGCGCCTCCACGGCCAGGTCCGACAGCTGCCGGTACCAGTCATCCGCGCCCGGCTGCAGCGCGAACGGATTGCCCCTGCCGGAAACCGGGGCCGCCAGGGTCAGGGGAAAATACCGTCCCACACTGTCGACACTGGGCACCAGCACGCCGGCCCAGGCGTGCTCGTCTAGCACCCCGGCGGACAGGGCGAAGCGCCAGATGGGGCTGGTGAGGAAATAGTCCAGCCAGGATTCCCCCACCAGCTCGCGGGAACCGTGCACGGCCCGCTGCAGCCACTCGTCCCAGGGAGTCACAAAGCTGGCGGGCAGCTGGCGCTGGATGAAGTCGCCGTGCCCCGGCAGCTTGCCGAAGAGTCCCACTGTGTTTGCCACCCTGCCCCCTCCTGACAGTTGCTCACCCGCGATCATAGGGTTTCCGGACAGCGGTAACCGCGCAGCAGGCTGCGATCGAAGGGGTTGTTGGTGCCGGCGGCGGCCAGCCTGAACTGCGCCCTGCGCCCCTGCTCCTCGAAGGTCACCAGGTGCTCGGTGCTGCTGCGGCCAGATTCCAGCTCGGACGCGGCCAGCAGGCGATACCAGGCCCAGTCGCCCTCGAAGTGCTTGCGGTGCACCGTCTCGTTCAGGTCCTCGAAAATAATGCGCACGCGATTGCTCTCGCCGCCGCGCCAGGTCAGTTTCTTGCTGGTCCTGGGGCCGTGGGAATAGGGAACCCGTTGTTCGCCCATCTCCAGCGCGAACAGGCGCACGCCGGAATCCAACTTGGTCGGCTCTATGCGGAACGAGTAGCCCGCCTGTTCGCCGGTGCTGAAGAAGGTATTGCGAATCCGCTCGGCACGGCGCAGCTGCGCCAGGGTTTCCGCGGACAGCCCCAGGCTCTGCCCCTCCAGGGCCTTCAGTCTCCAGCTGCGGGTATCGATAAACGGCTTCAGGTATTCGCTGACAAATTTCTGCTCGACGCCGCCCGGTTTGAAGTACTTGTTGAACTCCAGTATCGGCACCTCCTGTTCCCCGCTGCTGCGCAGCGGGTAGCGGTTGGCGAGGCTGCGGCTGTAATTACCGTACACCTGCTCGCGCCAGATGCGGTCCGCGTGCAGCTTCGCCTTGGCCATCACCAGGCCCCAGGTGCTGTCGGCGATATCGCCCAGCCACTGGTCGAAAGGAGCCGGGGCATTGGCGGCCTTGATGCGCAGCTGCTTGATGGCGTCGCCGCCACCGCCGGCGAAGCGCGCCTTGGCGCTGGTAAAGGCGGCCTCATTGGCATCAGGCGCGCTGTCTATCTCGGTCAGGTATTCCTGTATTTTCCCGATGGCGGAGAGGTATTCCTGCACCCTGGCCGGGCGTCCCTTCTCGCTTTGGGTGATGCGCTGCAGCTCCTCGAAACGCAGGTCGACGACGGTCGGCTGGAAGCGCTCCTGCAGGGCGCCGGCGGCGCTGCCCAGTGCCGCCGCGCCCGCGCTGCGCGTCCTGCTCGACACCGGCAGCGCGACCCCTGAGGCATCGGTGGGTAGCTCGGGCCGCGGCGTCAGGCGGGTGTTGTCTGCGGTGATTTCCGAGACGGCCAGCAGCGGCGAGTAGACCGGATCGGCGAGCTTGGACAGCGTATCCAGGGCCTGGCTGGTGGAGCGGAAGCGCTGGATCGGGAAGCCGCCGAGAAACTGCTGCCAGCGCTGCTGGTACTCGCCCAGGTATATGCGCTTCACCTCCTCGCCGAGCTTTTCGCGATCCGCCTCGCTGAAGTCCTCACCGCTGATGTCGCCGCCGTAGATCCAGCGCTCCTCCGCCAGCTTGGTCAGCAGCGGGGAGTCGGCGCCGAAATCCAGTTCCTTGTAGCCCGCCTTGGTGTAGAGGTAGGGAATGCTGAAACGCGGATCCGTGGCCGGAACGCCGAACAGCTGCTCGGTGTCGCCGCCGATGTCCCCGTACAGATCCACCGGCGTCAGGCCCAGCTCGCTGTTCTGCAACTGCGCGTAGAGGCGCTGGGGCACCGGGATGCGCCTCAGCTGCTGGCGCGCCCGCGCCACCACCCGCTCATTGGCCTGCAGGCTCTGCGGCAGCGGCCGCGCAAACAGCTGCTGCAGGTGGTGCGCCAGCCGCGCCTGCTGCTGCGCCTCGCCGGGCAGCTGCCGCTCCCAGCGCGCCGTGTAGTAGTCCTGTAAAAGCTGCGAATCCCGCTTCTCCGGATTGAAGAACATCAGGTAGGTCTTCAGGGTATCCACCAGGGCCGGATCCTCGCTGCCGAGGCGATTGAGATCGCCCTCGATATCGCGGATCAACGCGGGCAGGAATACATTTTCCAACTGGTCCCGGTAGAGTTTGTCCGCGGCCCTGTCGACCCTGTCGTCGTAGAGGCCGAGATTGCTCAGCCAGGGATGTTCCTCGCGTTCATAGACGGAGGCGGCGCCCTGCAGCGGCTCCAGCAGCTGCAGGCTGGTCTCGGCCGTCAGCCTCTTGCCGGCATTTTCCCGCTCGCCCTGTTTGTACTGGGCGATGTAATCGCGCACCTCGCCCATATAGATCCTGTTCTGCGCCAGGCTGCCGGTCCACAGGAACAGCGCGCCGACAAAGATCGCCGCCAGCGACACATACACGGCCCTGCGCAGCCACTGGGTGGCAGATTCGATCCTGCGGTTGACGCCCACCAGCTCAGCTTCGGGGAAGATCACATCCTTGAGCAACCGGTGCAGGAAATAGCTCTTGCCGGCGCCCTGGAATTTGCGCCCCATATCCCGTTCCAGGCCGAAGTCGGCGCTCACCGATGCCATCATGCGGTCGATGGGGCTGCCCTCCTGGGTGCCGCTGGTGAAATAGACACCCCTGACCATAGGCACCGTGTCGTAGCGGTTGGGGCCGAAGGTCTGCTTGACAAAATCGCCGAGGATTTCCCGCAGGCTCTCCATGCGCGCCGGAAAACCCTGCAGCAGCGCCCGCTTCTCGACGTTGCGCTCCTGGTGCACCCGCCACAGCACCCGCTGGTTGAGGCGCTCGATCAGCTGCTGGAATTCCGCGGTAAAGCTGTCCAGCGGCGCGCCGACGGTGGGGCCCGCCTCGGCGGGGAAGCTGATGCCCCACACCTGCTCCCGCTCCGCCTGGGACAGGTTGTCGAAGAACTCGCTGAAACCCGCCACCAGGTCGCACTTGGTGAAAGTCAGGTAGATGGGGAAGCGGATTCCCAGCTGCTGCTGCAGCTCGTTGATGCGCTGGCGGATGGTCTTCGCCTGGTGCAGCCGCTGCTCGGTGGTCTGCACCATCAGGTCCTGCAGGCTGATGGCGACCAGGACGCCGTTGATGGGACGGCGGCGGCGATAGCGCTTGAGCAGGCCGAGGAAAGCCTGCCAAGCGCTGTTGTCGTAGACCCGGTGACTGTCCTGGGTGGTATAGCGGCCCGCGGTGTCGATCAGCACCGCATCGTTGGTAAACCACCAGTCGCAGTTGCGCGTGCCGCCGACGCCACCCAGGGCCTCCTTGCCGTGGCTCCGGGCCAGCGGGAATTCCAGGCCGGAGTTGACCAGGGCCGTGGTCTTGCCGGAGCCGGGCGGGCCAATGATGATGTACCAGGGCAGCTGGTAGAGGGAGACACTGCCCCGGTCCGACTTGAACCTGGCCTTGCGCAGCACCTCCATGGCCTCGCGGAAGCGGCTCGACAGCGCGCTCAGCTCCTCGCGGCTGCGCTCCCGGTCCGGGTCGACCTCGTCCTGCTGGGACTCCTCTATCTCCTTGATCAACGCCTGGTTCTGGCGCCGCTCCACCAGCCACTGGGCGAGGTTCCACACCAGCCAGATGGCGAAAATGAACACGATCAGGGTCAGGCGCACACCGTGAGACAGGGTGGCGTTGTCGCTGCCGAACTTGATGTAGTCCGCCCCAAACCAGATCAGCAGCGACAGGGCCGTGAGGCCGATAAGCCCCAGCACCCATTTATTGGTAAAAAAATCGCGCAGGCGTTTCATGCAGTGCTCCATCTCCCGGGCCCTTCCGGCGCCAGGGTAATAACAGTCTGGGAATTACCGACTTCCTTTATTTTCGTAACTGCTCTCTCCTCGGGACCCGGAAACGAATACCGAGGTTTGATGCGAAGGCCCTGATGCCGGTGGCTGTTTGCGGGACTGTCAGCGAGTGGGACCTCGCTGCCAAGCCTACAGGGATGTATTCACGGGGGGCGCCTAGCCCGTGTCCCGCAAACAGCCACCGGCAGCAGGGCCGCCACCGGCCTCGATTCAGTGCCACAGGCGTGAGCAGTTACCTGTTTTCCGCTTCGTCAGTGGCCGCGGCGGCAATGCTCTCCGCCACCGGTGTCGCGCTCTCGTACAGCCACCAGCGATAGCCGCTGTAGGTGACCACCAGCAGACCGAAGACCACGCTGGCAATCACCCATAGCGGGATATAGTGAATCAACCGCGTCTTGCGCTCGACGCAGCCCCGCCAGTGCGGCGACAGGTCCCGCTCCATCGCCGGGCGGTGGCTCTCTATGGTCTGGTAGAGGTTGTCGCGGATCTGCTCCAACTGTTCGTGGCCGCGCTGCACCAGCCGGTATTTGCCCTGGAAGCCGAGACTCAGGCACAGGTAGAACAATTCCAGCAGTTCCAGGTGGGTGCCCGGCGTCTCCAGCATGCGCTGCAGTATCGCGAAGCATTTCTCGCCGCCGAAGGTCTCCTTGTGAAACAGGCTCAACAGCGAGTGCTGGCTCCAGCCGCTGGCGCTGCCCCAGGGCGTGGTCAGTACCACCTCGTCGACGACGGTGCAGAGCAGGTAGCGGGCGGTCAGCACCGTCTCCGGGGAGAGGGACAGCTGCTTGGCCTCGCGCTCGAAGCTCTGGATTTCCCGGGTCAGGCGCTTGTGCAGGTCCGGCACATTGCCGTGGTTCATGGTGGTGCGCAGTTTGATGATTGCGCCGAGCAGTTTCGAGGCGGCGGCCACCAGCGGGTTGAGGCTGTTGCGCACGCGGATTTCCTGCTGCAACTCCGCACTCTGGAAAGCGCCGCCCGCTTGGCCCGGGGCCGACTGGGCTGAGGCCGCGGCGCCCGGCGTCGGCACTATGACGGTGCGGTCGCCGGCAGTGGGCGCGCGCGGCGGTATGAAGCTGTCGTTGCTCATGATCAGTTGTTCCTTATTGCCCAGAGCTCCATGGTCAGGCCGGGAAATTCGGCCCCCAGGTGCACCGCGAAGCCGCCGGATCTCTGCATCGCCTGCCAAAGCTCGCCGCTGCGCTCCAGCTCAAAATAGGTAAAGCCCGCGTGGTAGGGAATCTGGCGCGGCGCCACCGGCAGCGGCCGCAGTTGCAGACCCGGCAGTTGGGCGGAGATCAGCTCGCGGATGGCCTCCACCGGCGCGACCTTGGCCTGGCCCGGGAAGCGGCTGCGCAGCAGATCTCCGGGCATATCCGCCTTCGCCGCCATCACGAAACTCGCCGACTTGACCAGGGACGGGTCCGTGACCGGCGCCACGTAGATGCCGTATTTTCTCTGCACCAGCTCCATGGCGATGGCGGTCTGCTCCAGCACCGTCGACAGCGACTGGCGCAGCGCGGAAAACAGGCCGGCATAACTCTGCTGCAGGTTTTCGTGGGCGTAGTGCGGAATCTCCGGCGGCCGCTTGTTGGGAGCCGTAAAGGTGGACAGCTCCCCGGCCAGCTGCAGCAGTTCCAGGAACAGGCTGTGGGGATGCAGGCGCGGCTGTGCCGTCAGCTGGCGCAGCAGCGGCTCGAAGCGGTTGATCACCTGCAGCAGCAGGTAGTCGGCAATCTCCGCCGAGCCGCTCCTGCCGCTGTCACTCAACCGGTGGCCCAGCGCCGAGCCGCGGTGATCCAGCAGGCCCTTGATCTCCTCGATATAGGCCTTGATCACGGAGGAGGCCTCGGCGTTGAGCAGCGGCGCTATGTATTCGGAATCCAGCTCCACCGGCTTTTCCGGCTGGCGCTCGCGAATCCGGGCTATGCCGATGGCCGCGTAGCCGCTCAGGTCGTCGCTCTCCAGTTTCAGGCAGACGCGCAGCTTACCCACCTGAATACGCGCGGATTCACCGGAGGCGGAGGCGCTGTTGCGCGCATCGAAGTTACTGGCCTGGTAGCGGGCCTGGGGAAAGTCCTCCTGGTCGCGCACCGATTCCTGGCTGCCCGGCCGCTTCATCGGAATGCACAGGTAGACGATTTCGTCCCTGCTGTTGACCGGCACTTCCAGCACCTCGGGCAGCAGCTCGTTTTCCGGCGCCAGCATCGGCGTGCCGTCGGGGAAGATCGCCTTCACCCGCGAGACGGATATCTTGCCCATGGCCAGGGGTTCGCTGTCGATGGCCAATTCGATAATGCCCCAGGTGTAGGGGCCGAGCGCCGCGGTGCGCGCCTCCAGCAACTGCTCCAGGTAGCGATCCTGCTGCTGGAAATGCTGAGGGCGCAGAAACATGCCCTCGCTCCAGATCACCTTGTTGTTTGCCGACATGTGTAGTCCCTAGTGAAGCCAGCTTCGTAAATTATCTGGCGATGGTGTCGGTGGATTTCTTGGCCTTTTCCATTTGCTGAAGTCGCTGCTGCATGCGTTCGTACTCCTCGCTGGAAATGGTCACTGTCTCGTCATCGGCACCGGAAGTGCTGCGCCGCGACAGGGTCGAGGTGGACGGCCGCCGCTTCTTGGCGATCGCTTCCGGGGAACCGATGCGGGTGTCGGCCAGCGTCACCCGGTATTCATTCTTCTTGTGGTCGGTGATGGGCAGCAGCATCAGCGCGTCCGCGCGCTGGTACTGCACGAACTCCGCGAGCAGGCCGATATACCGAACCTCCGGTGTCAGCGGCAGCTCTTCGACACGCTGTTCGCCGGGCGCGAACTCCTTCAGGATCACCGTATCAATCAGGTCCTTGCCCAGCCGCGAGCCGGCATTCTCGTAGAGGTTCAGGAAATCCTCGCGGGCAAACTGCCGGTCGTCGGCGAGCATGAATACGCGCACGACCACCGGCGAGGCGCGCCCGTCGTTGTCCGGGTTTACATCGTTCTTTATGTCCACGGACAGTTCGACACTGGTATCGAAATTGAGGGTGCGACGGGTGGTCTGGCAGGCCGCGACCGACAGCACCAGCGCGCCAACCAGCAGCAGCCCCAGGGTTTTGTTGATAGACACTACAGGCTCCTTGTGTATGTTTTTCGATTAGTTTTTCAGGTGTCTGGCGTTCTTCAGCTCTGACAACTGGTGTTCGTAGGTACTGGCAAACTCATCGCCGAACAGACGCCGGTAGCAGGCGTCCGGATCCGCGACCAGATCCCGGTACATGTCGACGAAACCCTCCCAGTTCCTGGCGTTCTTGCTGGCGAAGACCCCGCCCTGGCTGTTGAGGCGGCGCTCGATATTGTCCGGGTTGAAGAATTTCAACATGGCGTCGTAGCCGGCGCGCATGCCGGCGAGCACCGCCACCTGGTGATCCGACAGATCATCGAAGCTGTCCGCCACGGCCCGCTGCGGATCCATGAAGGCGCCGTTGCCGGCAAACATCGCGGCCAGCGCATCGGCGGCGGTGGCGCTGAACTTCAGCGGGTTGTTCGCCTCCGTCTGTATCATGGTGCGCTGCACGCGCAGCTCGTTCTTGATGCTGGTGCGCGCGCGCAGCAGGTCGATCAGCCGGGCAATGGTCTCCTGCACTATGGCCGCCGCCTGCTGGTCGAGCTGCTGCTGTTGCGCTGGGGCCAGGTTCAGGCCCAGGGCCGCGGCCAGCGCGCTGCTGCCGGCAGCTGCCGCGGTCTGCGCGGGCACCTGCGGAGGAGGTGGCGGCGCCTGGACCGGATTCTGCTGAAAGCCGGTATTCGGCGCTGTCTGCTGCAGCGGGGAGAACTGCTGCGATGCAGCGGAAAACCCGGCCGCCGGATCCGGACTGCCTGTATTGACAGGAGCGCTATCGAATCCCGGCGCGCCCTCGACCTGCTGCCCCTGCATGGCCGCAAAGGACTCCGCGAAGGGATTGTTGGCGGCCGACTGAGGTGTGGCCGGCTGAGGTGCGACCGGCTGGGGTGCGGCGGGCGGGGGCGCGACCGGCTGGGATGTCACCGGAGGCTGCGGCGCCGCAACAGATGCCGGCGGAGCCGCCGGTGCCGGCTCGGGCTGCTCCGGCCTGAAGTGCATCGCGTGGCGGTCTGCCGGGGCGTGATCCTGCTCGCTGCCGTCCTTCCACCAGTCGTCGTCCGCCCACTGGCTGCCGGCCGCACCACTGGCGCCGGTACCGAAGCCGGACAGGGGATCGGCCCCCGGAGCGAAATTATTTCCCGAGTCGAACGCGGCCAGCGGGTCGACACTATCTCCAGGCAGCCCCCCACCCAGGTCTCCCCCCAGGCTGTCGGCGGACTGGCCGGCGCTGCCGACATAGCCCCACTCGCCGGTGTGGGACGCGCTGGAACTGGCACCCGGCTCCAGCCAGCTGTCCAGTTGCTGCGCCTCCGCCTGGTTCTGCATTTTCGCCGCCGAGGCGGCGCTGAAGGTGGTGCGATCGGAGCCGTCGAGGAAGTCGGCGTCGCCGAGTCCTTTCGGCAGGCCGCTCTCGGCCTGGGGCCGGCGCAGGGCCACCTTTAGCTGGTAGTCGCCGACACCGATGATATCGCCGTCGTTCAGGGCAACCCGGTTGCCCTTGCCCAGGGGGTTCGACCCCTGATTGACATAGGTGCCGTTGGTGCTGTTGTCGATCAGGTAATACTGGTTGTCGCTGAAGGCAATCCGGGCGTGTTGCGAAGAGACCACCCGCTCCGGATCCGGCAGCACCCAGTCGTTGCCGTCCGCGCGGCCCAGACTGCCACCTGCCTGGGTAAACAGCTTGGTGTGCTTGAGCATGTTGGCCCCCTTGGGGTCCGCCAACACCGAGAGAATCAGATCCATTTAACTCTGGCCCGCATAGTTAATTAAAAATTATCGACTAACATTCTGGTCAATGCAGATAGCGCATTTGGAACTTTCGACACAGGGTTTTCATTTATCGTCCCCCAGCACTAGTCGCGTCACGGCATGGTGCCACCTTTCGCCCGGAAAAATTCTGCAACCGGTCACACCGCGGCGGAAGCCGTCAAACCCGCGGGGTATTTCTTCCAATTGTGTAACTGCTCACCCTCCGGACTCGGGAAAAGAATACCTAAACCTGATGTGAAGGCCCCGGCCTAGCGCCGCTGGAGTTAGTAGTTACCCAGTTTTTAAAAACAACCCGAGGCCATCCATTAATTCCAGGGCCCCCGGAGATCGCCGCCGGCCAGAGACTGCAGCCGCGGCAGCAGAATCTGGTCCCGCCCCTGCACCGAGCGCAGGGTACTGATGCCGGCCCGCTCGAAGTGCGCCGCGGCCCTGTCCGTCAGCAGCGCCTCGGCACAGGGGACTATCCACTGGCCCTGCGGAGACCTGCGGATATGCATCGGCAGGCTGTCATAGGTGGCCGATCGCACGGGTTCCAGCTGCCCGACGTGGGAAAACTGCTGGCAGACCGACAGCGCCAGCAGGTAGGCGCCGTTGCCCCACAGGTAGTAATTGTGCCCGTGCTCCTGTGTCAGTTCTTCGTAATCAAAACAGTCCGTCGTGGAAGAGTCGGCACCGTAGGGAAGCCGCAGCAGAAACCGGGGTCCGGCCAGCGCCACATGCGCACTGGCGGAGTAATCCCGCACCGCCTGCCAGCTCTCGGCGAACTCCCGCGAGAGCGGGTAGTGCCAATCGTCGGGATCCGTGGAACCGGCCAGGCCGGGGCAGCCGGCCAGCCGGCTGTCACCGCCGGCGACCAGCGCGCTGCCCGCGGCCTCGGCGATGGTGGCCAGGTCGATCAGCAGGTGCAGATCCCGCTCCTCGTCGGTAATGAAGAAATCGCCGACGACCAGGTTGTAGGGCCGATTACCCGCTGCGGTCTCCCGCTCCACCAGGCACTTGAACACCCCGGACTTTTCCAGGTCACTCTCCGCACTGGCGAAATCCGCCAGCAATTCCTCTTTGCTGACATCGATCAGGTAGAGCTGCAGGTTCGGGTGATCGTCGAGGCGGCGCAGCAGCAGCTGCAGGCTGCGCCAGCTGGCCTCGACCTGGCGAAAATCGCTGTGGTGCATGATCTTGCGCATCGCCTCGGAGGCCGCCTGTGTCAGCGCCTGCAGGTAGCTGTCCCGACGGCGGTCCGGCTTTTGCTGCACATAGGGGGCGATTATGTCCCTGATCAGGCGATCGACCTGGATCGCCCCCCCGCGCGGCTGGAAATCCCGATAGCCGCCCCCCGACAGGATGGCGTCCAGCAGGGATTCCGCGCCCAGCCGCTTTTCGGGTTGCGGCTCCAGTTCCGGCTTCCACTGCTGCATCTCCTCCGCGGCCAGGTCGAACTCCCGCGGATTCAGCAGGCGCTTTTCAAGTTCGATAAAGTGCCTGAACAGCGGCAGGCGGCTGTAGAGGTAGTCGGGATGCAGGTCGTCGAACTCCAGCAGGGACAAGGGCTCGTCCATCGTCGGCAGCTGCAGGCGCACGCCGAGCTGCTCGAACAGGGATTCGAAATTGTCCTTGGTCAGCCGGTGGGCCCTGCGCCCGGACAGGGTTTCCGGTTCGCACTGCCGCCGGCTGGCGCGGCCGCTGAAATCGCCCAGTATCGCGACTTTCAGCAGTTGGCCGGGAGTTTGTCGGCGGATTCCATCCCGCTCGCCGCGAAAGACAGTTTCGCCGGAATTGATGGTGGCTCGGTTCACACTCAGGTTTCCATTGGGGCCAGGTCGGCGTTTTCGGTTTGTCGGGACAGCTCTTTGGGCGCGGCTATTTTTGTCGGGGCCGCTTCAGCCCCTGGCTGTTCGATTTTTTTTGATTTTCTCGGCCGCCCGCGCTTCAGCGGCCTGACCCGCTGGTTGGCGATCTGCTCGATTTTGTCCTTGAAGGCATCGCCGCCCAAGACATGGCCCAACTTGATGGTCTCGGCAATATATTCCAGCAGGCGCCGGTCAAAGCTGTAGCGGAAGAGTTTCCTGTACTCCTGCGCGCGCTGCGTCGGTGTTTCTCCGAGGGCCATATAGAGCCGGTGGTCGGTGATCACATCGCTCTCCGCATTGCTGGCGTGGTGGTTGAAGCTGGACCAGACGTAGTCGCCCAGTGAATCCGCCAACCCCAGGTACAGGGGGCGCAGCTCCACATAGCGGTAACAGGTGAGCAGATAGGCATCGGAGTCGATCAGGCTGGATTTGTAGCGCCCCCTCCACAGGGTTCCGGAGCGCTTGTAGCGATGATTGACATACTGGACATAGCGGCGCCCCAGGGATTGCATCATCGAGGAGACGCCGTCGGGCACCCTGGGCGTGGCAATAATCTGGACCATGTTGGGTAGCAGCACATAAGCGTGAACGTCAACGCGGTATTGCTCCGCGGCGTTGCGCAGGCTGATCAGGTAGAACTCGTAGTCTTCGTCATCGAAGAAGCAGGGCAGGTTGTTGTGGCCCACCTGAACGATGTGCTGGGGAATATCTATCAGGTTGAGTCTGGGGAGACGGGGCATCTTGCCAACAAATCCTTTATGCTGCACAACCGTACCGACTGTGCCTTGTCCATATACCGGTGGGCCATTATCGCAAAACAAAGAAAAAAATTTCAAACACCCCGTTTCACCACGTTAAAATTACCGGCCGGTTTCGATTGCGCCAAATAACGAATAAAAATCGATTAGCGCGAATGTAAATTCAGCAGTACAGATTAACAGGGAGTCGCAACTGACATGGAGCCCATCAGGCTGGCAGTCAACGGGCGGACGGACATAGGTCAGGTTCGCGAGGAAAATGAAGACAGCATCCGCTGGCACGCCGACCCGGACAGACCTTTTGCCTATGTAGTCGTCGCCGACGGCATGGGCGGGTACAGCGGCGGCGCCACGGCGAGCAACATCGCCGCAGATACCCTGAAGGAAAACCTGGACGGTCTGCTGGAACACACCTTCCTCTCCTGCTCCCCGGAGCAGCAGCAGTTGATGCTTCGGGCCGCGCTGATGGATGCCATCCACAGCGCCAATCGGGAAATACTCACCGCCAAGAGCGCCCACCCGCAATTGTCACAGATGGGCACTACGCTGGTGGTGGCGGTGATCTGGCACGACTTCCTGATCGTCGCCCATCTCGGCGACTCCCGCGCCTACCTCTGGAACAACTACGGCATGCAGCGCCTGACCCGGGACCACAGCCTGGTGCAGGAGATGATCGACAGCGGCCAGCTGACACCGGAGCAGGCCCAGGAGTCCAGCGTTCGCAATCACATCACCCGCGCACTGGGCGTCTCCGAGCAGGTGGAACCCGACATCAACAGCTGGAAGCTCACCGAGAACGCCCTTCTGCTGCTGTGCAGCGACGGGCTCACCGAGTATCTCGATGACCATGGGATAGAGCGCATACTGGCGACGCACCGCCCGGCCCTGGAATGCGTCTACCGGTTTATCGACGATGCCAACCGCCTCGGCGGGAGGGACAATATCAGTGCCGGCATTCTGGAGTTTTCCAAGCAACCGGAAGTGGCGGCGACAGAAAGCGCGAACAGCATCACGCTGAGACCGAAAAAGGAAGACGTCACCGTGCGCAGGGAACAGCGCTAGTTTTAAAGTTTATGAGAAAGCCGCTATGACACCGGAACGTCTGGCCAACCCTATCCCGCGATTACTGCAAAAGCTGCATCCGCCGACTGTCGATATGCGATCGGGAGACCCGGCCTCCGCCTGCCGCTGGCTGTACCGGCTCAACCGCGGTGAGCAGCCTTCTGCACCCAACGCTCTACCCGATTCCCCACTCGGCAATCTGTGGCCGCAGCTGCCGCAGATTGCCCCGAACGAGTACAGCCTCGGCGGGGCACCACAGCAACGCCAGCTCTTTGTTGCTGACGCCGGCCCCATACAGGCAATCAGCGCGCCCGGTGTCAATCCGCAACAGCAGCCACTGCCGGCACTGGAGTTTTGCCAGCGGGTTTCGGGACATGTGATCGCCTGCAACGGTGAAGTGGCCTTCGAGCGCACCGATGCAATACTGCCGGGCCCGCTCGAATTTCGCTGGCAGCGCTTTTACCGGCACAGCGATAACGAGGACACAGGCCTGGGCACCGGTTGGCGCCACAGCCTCAGCGAACAGCTGCTGGTCCGGGACGGGGAGGCGGAGCTGCACACCGCCGAGGGGCGGCTGGTACGCTTCAAGGTCCCCGCCATAGGGCACAGCTGCTACAACCGCTTCGAGCGGTTGCTGCTTCACCGCCAGAGCCTGCACAGCTACCGGGTCTCGGGCTTCGACCAGCCGTATAAAATCTTCCGCTCCGACGGCGTCAACAGCGCCCTGCCGCTGGCGGAAATCCGCGACCGGTTCGGCAATTCCCTCACCATCGATTACCGGGAGGGGCTGCCCAGAAAAATAGTCAGCTCCTGGGGCCGCGTGGTGGAATTCCGCTGCCGGAACGGGCGTATCGAGCAGCTGGCCAACGCTCACGCGCCCGGCGACCAGCAACAGCTGTGTCACTACCAATACGATGCACAGCTACTCGTGGAAGCCGCAGTCGGCCTGCTGCGAGAGCGCTATCAGTACCGGGAGCAGCTGCTCGCCGCCATCGACAGTGCCGAAAAGGGTAACCTGCAGTTCCGCTACGACAATCAACAGCGCTGTTGCGAACTGCAGTTCAACCGGCTCACCCAGACCCTGAGCTGGCGCAGGGCCCAGCGGCGCTGCACCCTGTATTCCTCCGACCGCCACCCGATACAGTGGAAGTTCAACGCCTGCGGCCAGTTGATCGCCGAACAGCAGCAGGACAGGCACAGGAGCTGGCTCTACGATCTCTACGGGAATCTATGCCAGGCCATCGCCGCCGACAACCAGCGCAGTATCTACAGATACGATGAACTGGGCCGGCTCACGCGCTACACGCACAACAGTATCAGCGACCGCCACCTCTACGACAGGCGCGGCTTTCCCGCCGCCACGCAGCTGGGGAACGAACAGCTGTGGCGCTATGAATACAGCGATCTCGGACTGCCCGACAGGATCGTCGATCCGGAAAGCCACGAGTGGCAGTGCCACTACAGCGAACGCGGTCAGCTGCTGCAGATCACCGATCCCGAGGGTGGCCGGGTGCAGTTTAACTGGGACAGCCAGGGACAACTGCAGTCGATCCGGCGCGGCGACCGCCAGTGGGGGTTTGAATACGATTACTGGCAGCGGCCGACCGCGCTGGTCGCCGACGGGGAAGCCCGACGGCAGTGGCACTATGGCCACAGCGGTGAACTGCGGGAAATCACCGTCGGCGAATATCAGTACCGGCTGGATTACGACGAACGCGGCCGGCCCTGCGCGCTGCACGCAGACAATGGCCAGAGTCTGCACTGGCACCTCGATGAGGGTGGTAACTGCCGGCAGATCCGTTTTGCCGACGGTCGCGAATGGCATTTGCACTACAATGCCCACAGGCAGGTGACCGGGCTGGAGACAGAGGCCGGCGTGACTGCCTGGCAATACGACAAATTCGGCCAGCTCGTTTCTCGCGAAGATCCGGACAAGCGCCTGCGCCAGTGGCACTACAACCCGGACGGGAAAGTGCGCGAATACCGCGACAACGACACCCGCTGGTATTTCCACTACTCGGGTGATGGCACTCCGAAGCAGATCCGCAACAACAGCGGCGAGCAGTGCGCATTCCACTACGACCAACAGCAGAGACTGGTGCAGGCCGACAACGGCCACTCCTCGGTCCGCTTCCAGTACGACCGCCGCAACCTGCTGGTGGCCGAGCACTGTGACAGCAGGGACACGGACAGCATCAGTCTGAGACACCAGTACGACGCCCGCGGCTGGCTGAAGGGCAGCAGCTCCGACAGCCTCGACCTGGCCTATACGCTGGCACCGGACGGCGAGGTCTACGGCGTGGACGCCAACGGCGAGGCTGTGTTTCGCTGTGAGTTCCGCTGCGAAGAGAAGGGGAAGTCCGCGATCCGGATACAGGGCGACAGGCGCAGTGACTACCGCTATCAGTACGGACAAGTCACCGCCATAGAAACCGATCCGGATCTGCTATGGCAGTTCCAGCTGGAGACACCTCTCAGCCTGGCTGCGCCGCAAGCCAACGTAACGGTGCCGGAGAAAGGTTTATCCAGGGATACGCGCGGAAACATCACCCGCGAGCTCAGGAGCGCAAACCGGCGGGAGTACCTCTACCAGTACGACGGCTGGGGGCTGCTGAGCAGCGCCGAGTGCGGCGACTTCAAGACCTATTTCCGTTACGACCCCTTCGGGCGCCGCCTGAGCAAACTCAGCACCCACCGCAAGTCCACCCGCCGGCGCCGTATCAACACCGGTTGGTACAGCCTGGGCCTGTGGGGTGAAACCATTATCCTCAACGGCAAGCCCCAGTCGACCGCCCACTACCTACACCACCCGGGCGACCAGAGCCTGCTGTGCCGCTGGCGCCAGGATGAAATACAGCATTACCTGGTCGACCCGCGGGGACAGCCCCTGGCCCTGTTCGATCACGACGGAGAACTGCTCTGGGAGGCCCGGGACAGGAAGGGGACAGCCGAGTCAGGGGGCGACCGGGGCCCCTGGCGCGGCCGCGGCCTGCTCGCCGACAGCGAGACCGGACTCTGGTATTGCTGGCGGGGATACTGGCATCCGCTGCTGCGGTGCTGGCTGACCGCGACGGGAGATTTGATTTAGCCCATTCACGATGCCTTCAGCCCTACAATAAAGAAAGGAGATGGTAAAAGGTCCGGCATGGCAGAGGAGTTTGAAATCGGCGGCGTGTCCGTGGCGCCCGGTGAAACCAAACGCATCGACCTGCCGGTGGTGCGCCTGTACACCGACACGGAAATGGCGATTCCCGTCTATGTGCAGCGGGGCAAGCGCTCCGGCCCCTGCCTGTTCGTGTCCGCGGCGATTCACGGCGACGAACTGAACGGCGTCAAGATCGTCAGCCGCCTGATCAATAGCCGCGCCCTCAAGTCCCTGCGCGGCACCCTGATCGCGGTGCCGGTGGTGAATGTCTACGGCATGCTGCACCAGTCCCGCTACCTGCCCGACCGCCGCGACCTGAATCGCTGCTTCCCCGGTACCAGCAAGGGATCCCTCGCCTCGCGCATGGCCTATGTCTTCATGCACGAGGTGGTGGCCAAGTGCCAGTACGGTATAGACCTGCACACCGGTGCCATACACCGCGGCAACCTGCCACAGATCCGCGGCAACCTGGACGACCCGGAAATCCGCGAACTGGGCCGCGCCTTCGGTGCGCCGGTGATGCTGCACGCCAATCTGCGCGACGGCTCGCTGCGGGAAGCGGCCACGGACCTGCAGGTGAAGATACTGCTCTACGAGGCCGGCGAGGCGCTGCGCTTCGATGAGGTCTGCATCCGCTCCGGCGTGCGCGGAGTGATCAATGTAATGCGCCAGCTGAAGATGTTGCCGATGCGCCAGGGCCGCAAATCCATGGAGCCGTTTATCTCCTATGAGAGCGGCTGGGTGCGCGCCGGTGGCAGTGGCATAGTGCGTTTCGAGCGCAAGCTCGGCGACTGGGTGGAAAAAGGCGAACTGCTGGCCAGCATCCTCGATCCCTACGGCCACGAGCTGGATACTGTGGTGAGCGACGACGACGGCATAGTGATAGGCCGGCTGAATTTACCGCTGGTGCAGGAGGGCGACGCCATGTTCCATATCGCCCGCTTCAGCGAGCCCCACGAGGTGGTGGAGCGGCTGGAGGAAATGCAGGACGCGCTGGCGGATGAGGCGTTTGTGGGGGAGCGTTTATAGCTCGCCCCATCGGGACTCGGGACTCGGGACTCGGGACTCGGGACTCGGGACTCGGAAAAGAATACCGGAACTCAATGCGCTGGCCCTGTTGCCGGTGGTTACCTGGCAAATATTTACCGATGAGGTTTTTTGCCAGGTAACCACCGGCAGCAGGGCCGCCCGAGCCTCGCTTACTGGTAACAGGGACGAGTAGTTACGATCCGTTTTCCTTCAGCAGATCCAGGACTTCCCGGCTCGGATACCCCAGCACTTCCACACCGGCGCTCTTCTCGAATTCCCGGATCGCCTTGCGCGTACCGGAACCCGCCTTGCCGTCTATCTCGCCCTTGTAGAAACCCTTCTCCTTCAGCAGCGTCTGCAGCTCCTCCACCTGGGCGCTGTCGATGCGGGTAAAGGGCCGCTTCCAGTCGTGCACCAGGCCGGGGGCGCCACCTATCTGGTCGGCGAGCAGGCCTATCGCGGTCGCATAGCGGTCGGAGTTGTTGTAGCGCTTGATCACGAAGAAGTTTTTCAGCATCAGGAAGGCGGGGCCACCGCGGCCGTCCGGCAGCTTGAGCTCCGCCTTGTCATCCTGGCGCGGAAAGGGCTCACCGTTGGCGCGCTTGACGCCGAGCTTTTCCCACTCGGCGATGGTCAGCTTGCCGGCGGGCAGCTTGCGCTCGGGAATGGTGACCTCGTAGCCCCAGGTCTCCCCCTTGCGCCAGCCGTTGTTCGACAGCAGGCTGGCGGCGGTGGCCAGTGCATCCGGCACCGAATTCCAGATATCGCGCTTGCCGTCGCCGTCCATATCCACCGCATAGGCCTGGTAGCTGGTGGGAATAAACTGGGTGTGGCCCATGGCACCGGCCCAGGAGCCGGTCAGGTGGCTCTCGTCGATATCGCCACTCTGCAGTATCTTCAGTGCCGCCAGCAATTGCTGGCGGCCGAATTTCTTACGCTGCGGGTCGGCGTATGCCAGGGTTGCCAGGGAGCGGATCACATTGCGCATTACCTTCTGGTTATCCAGGATTTCCCCGAAGCTGGACTCCACCGACCAGATCGCCAGCAGGATATTGGGGTTCACGCCGAAGCGCTGCTCAATCTTGTCGAGCCAGGGCTGCAGCTTTTCCTTCTCCCTTTTGCCCCGCTCCACCGCGCGCTTTCGCACCCGATTGTCGAAATACTGCCAGACCGGCGCCTTGAACTCCGGCTGATAGGCGGCCTTCTCCAGTACCCACGGGTCCGGCGCCGTGATGCCCTCGAAGGCGCGGTCGTAGACCTCGCCGGAAATACCGTTCGCAATCGCGGTCTTGCGGAAATCCTTTACCCATTTCTCGAACCCCGGGTCCGCGGCCTCCCGGGCAGCCGACGGCAATGGGAATATCAGGGCGGTGAACAGGGCGAAGAGCAGGGGGAAATGAAAAAGTGGGCGGGAGCTGGACATAGGGATTCCTTCAGCGAACAAATAGCTCGCTCAAGGGTAGAACGGTAAGCTGTCGACCGAAAGGCGGATTTCTTTTTCCCGTGACGCCGATCAAAACCGCTCAGGGAATTACATAGAAAAGCACGGCAAAGAAATGCAGCACGCCGCCAGCCAGTACGAACAGGTGCCAGATGGCGTGGTGGAAGCGCAGGCTGCGCCACAGGTAGAAGGCGATACCACCCGTGTAACAGAGACCGCCCAGTACCAGCAGCCACAGGCCGCCGGGCTCGAGGCTGTCCATCAGAGGTTTGATCGCCGCTATCACCACCCAGCCCATCAGCGCGGAGAGCGTGATCGACAGGGCCCGGATCCTTTTCAGCGGCGTGAACTGGATGACCAGTCCCGCCAGCGCCAGTCCCCAGATGATGCCGAACAGCCACCAACCCCAAGGCCCCCGCAGGGTCACCAGGGTAAAGGGTGTGTAAGTGCCCGCTATCAGCAGGAAGATGGCCGAGTGGTCCAGGGTGCGCAGTATCTCCTTGGCGCGGATATGGCTGATGGCGTGATACAGGGTGGAGGCGCCGAAACAGAGAATCAGCGTGGCCGCGTAGACACTGGAACTGACAATATGCCAGGCATCGCCGCGCAGCGCGGCAAATCCGCACAGCACCCCCAGCCCGGCGATGGCGAGCAGCGCGCCCACGCCGTGGGTAATGCTGTTGGCGATCTCTTCCGCGAGACTGTAGCGGGTAGCGGCGGTGGTTGGCATGGATCCCCCCGATATCTTTTAAGCTGGCAGCCTGACAGCTGTCTGTGACCAATTGATTAAATCTAGTCCACATCATCGCGACAGTGGCATCCCGGCGCAAGGATTGAATGGGACCACCCGTCCGTATATCGCGCCGCGATCTGTGCGTCCAGTGCATTTTTGCGGCGTACATGCATGCTTATTGCATATTAGCCGCAAGAATGTGCTGGGCGTGCAGAGATCAAGCGAAGGCGCAGCTCGCGGCGCGATATACGGACGAACTCACATGGAGGAGAAATTATGACCGCAAATCCACAGGAGATACTGCAGAACCGCTTTCGCCTGCGCGACTTCCGCCCCGGCCAGCGGGCGGTGATCGATCGTCTGCTGGCCGGCGACTCCGCCCTGGCCATATTCCCCACCGGTGGCGGCAAGAGTCTCTGCTACCAGCTGCCGGCGCTGGCGATCGACGGCCTGACCCTGGTGATATCGCCGCTGATCGCCTTGATGCAGGACCAGGTGGACGGCCTCCGCTCTCTCGGCATCGCCGCCGCACGCCTGGATTCCAGCCGCAGCGGCGACGAGGTGCGGGAGATCTACCGCCAGCTGCGCGTCGGCGAACTGAAACTGCTGTATGTGGCCCCGGAGAGGCTGCAGAACGAGCGCTTCCTGCAGCTGCTGCGCGGCCTGAGCATCGGCCTGATGGCGGTGGACGAGGCCCACTGCATTTCCGAGTGGGGCCACAACTTCCGCCCCGACTACCTGAAGCTGGCGCAGCTGGCCCGGGAGCTGGGCGCCGAGCGCATTCTCGCCCTGACCGCCACGGCCACGCCCGAAGTGGCCGCGGATATCCGCCGCCAGTTTGGTATCGACGAAACCGCCCAGGTACAGACCGGCTTCTACCGCAAAAACCTGCAACTGGAAGTCACCCCCTGCGACGAGGCGCAGAAGCTGCCGCGCCTGACCGAACGGCTGCTGGCGGCTCCGGAAGCACCGGCCATCGTCTATGTGACCCTGCAGCAGACCGCGGAGACCGTCGCCGCACGGCTCAAAGCGGCCGGCATTCGTGCTGCCGCCTATCACGCCGGCATGAAAGCCGAGGAGCGCGAGCAGATACAGAACGCCTTTATGGCCGGCGAGATCAGTGCGGTGGTGGCCACCATCGCCTTCGGTATGGGCATCGACAAGGCCGACATCCGCGCCGTCTACCACTACAACCTGCCCAAGTCCCTGGAAAACTATATGCAGGAAATAGGCCGCGCGGGCCGCGACGGCGGGGCGGCCCGCTGTGAGCTGTTCGCCTGTGCCGGCGACGTGCGCGTGCTGGAAAACTTCACCTACGGCGACACGCCGATCACCGAGCACCTGGAGGCGCTGCTGCGCCAACTGCTGGAACAGGGCGAAACATTCGATATCTCCGTCTACGAACTGTCCAAGCGGTTCGATATCCGCCAACTGGTAGTCAGCACCGCCCTGACCTACCTGGAACTGGAGGGTGTGATCCGCGCCACCGGTCCCTTCTACACCAGCTACCAGATACAGTTCCTGCAACCGGCGACGGAGATTCTGGCGCGCTTCGACGCCGCGCGGGCGGATTTCCTGCGGCGCCTCTTCGATACCGGCAAGATGGGCCGCACCTGGCTCACCATCGATGTGCAGCGAGCCACCGAGCAGTTGGGCGAGCCGCGCACGCGTATCCTGAAGGCGCTGCAGTACCTGGAAGAGCAGGGCTGCGTCGAGACCCGCGCCAAGGGCGTGCGCCAGGGCTACCGCCGGCTGCAGACACCGGACCTGACCGCTCTCTGCGCGAAACTGGTGCAGCTGTTCGCCCGCCGCGAGCAGCAGGACCTGGCGCGCCTGCAGCTGGTGCTGGACTACGCCGCCAGCGCCGAGTGTCTGCCGGCGCAATTGTGCGGCTATTTCGGCGAGACGCTGCCGCAGCCCTGCGGCCAGTGCAGCAACTGCCGCCAGCCCCAATCTGACAAACTGGTGCGCAGCCTGCCTGGTACAGAACCGAGGGAAACCGGCGCAGCCGATAGACGGGGAATCGAGCAATTGATCGGCGAGGCACAGCCGGCGCTGGCGCACCCGCGACAGCTGGCGCGCTTCCTCTGCGGCCTGGCCAGCCCGGCCAGCGGGCGCCTGCGCCGGCACCCGCAGTTCGGTCGTCTGGCGCAGCAGCCGTTTCGGCAGGTACTGGCTTTAGCCGAACAGCTGTCGGGAAACTGAAAACGAAAACGGCGTCCCGAGGGACGCCGCTTCCGGTAAGAGCCGCAAGCGATCAGCGGCTGGGGCTGTGGATGCCCATTTCGCACAGGGCCGAGGACTCGCGCACTATGGTCTCGTTGCGATCCGGGCCGGTGGAGATGATATCGATCGGCGCGCCCACCAGTTCCTCGATACGGGCGATATAGGCGCGCGCATTGTCCGGCAGCTCCGCCTCGCGGCGGATTCCGAAGGTGGTCTCGCTCCAGCCGGGCATTGTCTCGTAGACGGGCTCCACACCCTCCCAACCGGCGGCGTCGAAGGGCACCGGCACTTCCTCGCCGTCGCTGTTGCGGTAGCCGACGCAGATCTTCACTTCCTCGAGGCCGTCCAGCACGTCCAGCTTGGTCAGGCACAGGCCGGAGATGCTGTTGATGCGGATGGCGTGGCGCACGGCCACGGCATCGAACCAGCCGGTGCGGCGCGCGCGGCCGGTGGTGGCGCCGAACTCGTGGCCCTTCTCACCCAGGTGGCGGCCCACGTCGCACTCCAGTTCGGTCGGGAAGGGGCCGCCGCCGACCCTGGTCGTGTAGGCCTTGGTGATGCCCAGCACATAGTCCAGGTACAGGGGGCCGAAGCCGGAGCCGGTGGCGGTACCGCCGGCGGTAGTGTTGGAGGAGGTCACGAACGGGTAGGTGCCGTGGTCTATATCCAGCAGCGAGCCCTGGGCACCCTCGAACAGGATGTGGTCGCCGCGCTCGCGGGCGCAATGCAGCTGGTCGGCCACGTCCGCAATCATCGGCACCAGTTGGTCGCGCCACTCCTTCGCCTGCTCGACCATGTCGTCGTAGTTGACCGGATCCACCTTGTAGTACTGGGTCAGGGCGAAGTTGTGGTACTCCAGCAGTTCCTTCAACTGGGCACAGAAGCTGTCCCAGTTGCACAGGTCGCCGAGGCGCAGGCCGCGGCGCGCCACCTTGTCCTCATAGGCCGGGCCTATGCCGCGGCCGGTGGTGCCAATGGCCTTGTCGCCGCGGGCCTTCTCCCGCGCCTGGTCCAGGGCCACGTGCACCGGCAGTATCAGCGGACAGGCCGGGGACAGGCGCAGCCGCTCGCGCACCGGCACACTCTTGGCCTCCAACTCGGCCATTTCCTTCAGCAGCGCCTCCGGCGACAGCACCACGCCGTTGCCGATCAGGCAGGTGACACTGGGGCGCAGGATGCCGGACGGGATCAGGTGCAGCACGGTTTTCTCGCCGTCGATCACCAGGGTGTGACCGGCGTTGTGGCCGCCCTGGAAGCGCACTACCAGGGATACCTTTTCCGTCAGCAGGTCGACGATCTTGCCCTTGCCCTCATCGCCCCACTGGGTGCCCAGCACTACTACGTTTTTGCCCATTTGCGTAAATCTCTGACTCAGGTTTTTTCCCTTGTAGGAGCGGCGGGGCGGCCATCCGCCGTTGGCCGCGATCGGTCCATGCCGAAACCACTATCGATCGCGGCCATGGGCCGCTTCCGCCCGAGCCGCTCCTACAATAAATTCAATAAGCTTAGTTTCAAGCCCGCGGCTTTACTGTCCACCCCCCGTTTTCCAGTCGCAGTTCGCGGTCGCAGCGGGACTGCACCTCGCCCTCGGCGCCGTCCGGGAGTGTGTAGATGACCACTTCACCCCGGCGGCGCAGCTTCTCCACAGCGCGCCACAGGGTCTCGCCGTCCGCCCCCTCTGCCAGCGGTGCGAGGATGGCGTTGTCCGCCAATTCCGGCGCGCGGCCGAGGATATTCAGGGAAACCAGGTCGCTACTGAAACCGGTGGCAGGGCGGTCGCGGCCGAACACCCTGCCGATGCCGTTGTAGCGGCCGCCGTTGGCCAGGGCCTGGCCGTGGCCGGGGGTGTAGGCGGCGAATACCAGGCCGGTCTCATAGTCGTAGCCGCGCACTTCGGAGAGATCGAAGAAGAGCTCCACTGACGGATAGCGCTGCGCCAGGGAATCGGCCACCTTCTGCAGGTCGGCCAGCGCCGCCGCCAGTTCCGTCGGTGCGCCGGCGAAAAGGTCGCGGGCCCGCGCCAGGCAGTCGCGCCCGCCGGCGAGTCGCGGCAATGCGCGCAGCCAGTCGGCCGCCCGCGGCTCGGCGACATTGCCCTCGACCCAGCTCTGCACATCGGCGCTGGCCTTGCTCTGCAGCAGGGCGAAGAGCTCGCGGCGCTGCTCGGCGTCCAGCCCCGCGGCGTCGGCGAGGCTGCGGTAGATGGCGACGTGGCCCAGGTCCAGGTGTATCTGCTCGACGCCGGCGACCTGCAGGCTCTCCAGCATCAGTGAGATGACCTCGATATCCGCCTGCAGGCTGTCGACGCCGTACAGCTCGGCACCTATCTGTATCGGCGCCCGCGAGCCCATGGCCGTGCGCGGGCGGGTGTGGAGCACATGGCCGGCGTAGCAGAGGCGGTTGGCGCCGGCGCGGGGGAAGCTGTGGGCGTCGATGCGCGCGGCCTGGGGGGTGATATCGGCACGGATACCGAGGGTGCGGCCGGAGAGCTGGTCGGTGACCTTGAAGGTACTGAGTTCCAGGTCGCGCCCCATGCCGATCAGCAGGGACTCGGTGAATTCCAGCATCGGCGGTATCACCAGCTCGTAGCCCCAGCTGTGGTAGAGGTCCAGCAGGCGGCGGCGCAGGGTTTCTATCTGCAGGGCATCCGCGGGCAGGATTTCCGCGATGCCGTCCGGCAGCATCCAGCGATCGGCTTGGGTCATGGTGAAAAAACAGTTTTGTCGGCGGTGCGTTAAGGGCGGGAGCGGCCCTCACAAAAAAACCGGGCGGGGCCCGGTTTGCGTGATTTTACCATCAAGTGTTTGCGGGAAGGTAGAGGTATTGCGCCATGCGGTTCCGCAAAACCTGACTGTAGGGGCGAATCTTGTGTTCGCCCTTGCCTGGAGCGGCACCTGACGCCGGGGCCTGCAACCGACTCCGTGGCGGCCCTGCTGCCGGGGGATGTTTGCGGGACACGCCGTGAATACGTCCCTGTAGGCTCGTAGTCGACATCCCTGTCTCATACGGTCCCGCAAACATCCCCCGGCACCAGGACCTTCGCATCATCTTTCGAGTCCCGAGTCCCGAGTCCCGAGTCCCGAGTCCCGAGTCCCGAGTCCCGAGTCCCGACAATGTTACTTGCCCTCCGGATCCTTCAGATAGCGGAAGAACTCGCTCTCCGGATCCACCAGCAGCATGTCGGACTTGCTCTGGAAGGTCTCCTGGTAGGCCTTGAGACTGCGGGTGAAGCGGTAGAACTCCGGGTCCTTGTTGTAGGCGCTGGCGTAGATGGCCGCGGCCTCGGCGTCGCCGGCACCGCGCAGCTCTTCCGACTGGCGGTAGGCCTCGGCCTCGATCACTATCTTCTGGCGATCGGCGTTGGCGCGGATGCGCTCGCTGGCCTCCTGGCCCTTGGCGCGGTGGTCGCGGGCCTCCAGTTCGCGGCCGGCGCGCATGCGCTGGAAGACGGACTCGGACACTTCCGGCGGCAGGTCGATGCGTTTCACGCGCACGTCGACGATTTCCACACCCAGGTCCTTCTGCGCGGTCTGGTTCAGGTTCTTGGTGATCTCCGCCATCAGCTCGTCGCGCTGGCCGCTGACCACTTCGTGCAGGTCGCGCACACCGAACTGGTTGCGCAGGCGGTTGTTGATCTGCTCCGCCAGCAGGCGCACCGCGTTGCGCTCGTCGCCGCGGGTGGCGACATAGAAGCGGCCCACGTCGAAGATGCGGTACTTGGCGTAGGAGTCCACCATCATGAACTTGTTTTCGCTGTTCAGCATGCGCACCGGGCTGGAGTCCACGGTCTGGATACGCGCGTCGAACTTGCGCAGTTCGTGCACCAGCGGAATCTTGAAGTAGAGCCCCGGCTCGTAGTCGGTGCGGATCAGCTCACCGAAACGCAACAGCACGGCCTTTTCGGTCTCCTTGACCACGAAGGCGCTGGAGGAGATGGCCAGGACTGCGAGCAGCAGGGCGGCGATGATTACCAGTGTTCTGTTGTTCATTGCGTCACCCCTCAACGGACATTCTGGTTGCGGCGCCGGTTGGCGGCCTCGGCGCTCAGGCGGTCGAGCACCCGCTGGTAGATCTCGTCCACCACCTGCGGCGACACATCCTTGCGCTGCACCGCCTGGGTGCCGCTCTGCTGGGCCAGCTTGTCCAGCGGCAGGTACATCATGTTGTTGCCGCCCTCGACGTCCACCATCACCTTGGAGGCGTTGGCCATCACCTGCTGCACCGCATCCAGGTATAGGCGCTCGCGGGTCACCTGGGGCGCGCGCTCGTATTCCGCCAGCAGTTTCTCGAAGCGCACCGCCTCACCGCGGGCGCTCTCCACCACGCGGGCCTTGTAGGCCTCGGCCTCCTCGATGATGCGCTGGGCCTGGCCGCGCGCGACAGGGATCACCTGGTTGGCGTAGGCCTGGGCCTCGTTCTGCAGGCGCACCTCGTCCTCGCGGGCCCGGACCACGTCGTCGAAGGCGTCCTGCACTTCCCGCGGCGCCTTGGCGTCGGTCAGGTTGACCACGTCGACGCGGATACCGGTCTGGTAGAGGTCCAGATAGCGCTGCAACCGCTCCTGGGTATCCGCGGAAACCTGGGTGCGGTTCTGGGAGATGACGCCGTTCAGCGTCAGGGAACCGACCACGTGGCGCAGGGCGCTGTCGGTGGCCTCCTGCAGGCTCTTGAGCGGATCGCGCACGCGCAACACAAAGGATTCTGCGTCGTCGATATGCCACTGCACCTGCAGCACTACGTCCACGATGCTGGCATCCTCGGTGAGCATCTGCCCGGTGGTGCGTTCGGTGCGCACCTCGGTCATGTTCACCTTGGTGACTGTGTCGATCAGCGGCGGATTCCAGTGCAGACCGGAAGTCTCTGTGGAGTGGTATTTGCCCAGGCGCAACACCACCGCGGACTCGTTGGCATTGACCTGGTAGAAGCCCAGCAGGCCGTAGAGTACGGCCAGCACGATAAACACCAGCGACCAGGGGAACTTGCCCTGGCCGCCGGCACCGGACGCGGAGCCGCCGCCAAACAGGTTATTCAGTTTCTGCTGCAGCTTGCGCAACAGTTCATCCAGATCCGGCGGGCCGTCATTGCGCTTGCCGCCTCCACCCCAGGGATCCTTGCCGTTACCACCCGGTTCGTTCCAGGCCATCGAAACACTCCAACTCTGGTCGTTAAACTTCTTGTACCGCGGGATTTTAGCCCGGATATCGCACCGAGGGCCACGCCATCGCTTGATCTCTGCACGCGCAGTGTTTTTTTGCGGCCAATACGTGCAAAAGCATGCATATACGCCACAAAAAAACACTGCGCGCACAGATCTCGGCGCGCTCATCGCGGCCCTCGGCACGATAACCGGGCTAACACTCTTCGCCGGCGAATTATTGCCGCTTATCCCGACATAGCCTCGCTATAAGGCTGCCACTGCGGGGCATTTTCCCCCTCTTTGTACGGCGCCAGCAGCCGCTGCAAATCGCTGCGCGGCAGCAGCAGCCGCAGTTCGCAGTCGCCGTTGTCACGGTAGCGCTCGCCCTGCACCGCGTTGATTTCGTAGAGCTGCGCGCGCAGGCGCGACTGCTGGGGTGTGGTCACCAGCAGGCCGCTGACCATCTGCTCACCGAGGCGCTCGGCGATAGCGTCGATCAGCAGGTCGCAGCCGGCACCGGTGATGGCAGACAGCCACACGGCGCGCGGCACACCCTGCTCGTCCCGCTCGATTCTGGGCGCATTGTCCTGCAGCAGGTCGATCTTGTTGTAGACAATCAGCTGCGGCAGCTCCGCCGCATCTATCTCCTCCAGCACGGTCTGCACCTCTTCCATCAGGTGCAGCCGGTCCTCCGCTGCCGCGTCCACCACGTGCAGCAGCAGGGTGGCATTGGCGGCCTCCTCCAGTGTGGCGCGAAAGGCCTCCACCAGCTTGTGCGGCAGGTGGGACACGAAGCCCACGGTGTCCGCCAGCACCATGGCCCCCACGTTGGGCAGGTCCACCCGGCGCATGGTCGGGTCCAGGGTCGCGAACAGCTGGTCGCGCACATAGACGCCGGCGTCGGTGAGGCGGTTGAACAGGGTGGATTTGCCAGCGTTGGTGTAGCCCACCAGGGAGACGGTGGCGATCTCGGCGCGGGAGCGGGCGCGGCGGCCCTGCTCGCGCTGGCGGCGGACCTTTTCCAACTTCTTCTCGATGGAATCGATGCGCGCGCGCAGCAGGCGGCGGTCGGTTTCCAGCTGGGTCTCGCCGGGACCGCGCAGGCCGATACCGCCCTTCTGCCGCTCCAGGTGGGTCCAGCCGCGCACCAGGCGCGTGGCCATGTGGCGCAGCTGCGCCAGCTCCACCTGCAGCTTGCCCTCGTGGGTGCGGGCGCGCTGGGCGAAGATGTCCAGGATCAGGCCGGTGCGGTCCAGTACCCGGCACTTGAGCTCGCGCTCGATATTGCGCTCCTGGGAGGGCGACAGCGTGTGGTCGAAAATCACCAGCTCGGCGCCGTGATCCACCACCGCCTGGCGTATCTCCTCCAGCTTGCCGCGGCCCACAAAAGTCTTGGGATCCGGCGTGGCGCGCTGTCCGAAGATAAAGGCCACCGGATCCGCGCCGGCGGAGAGCGCCAGCTCTTCGAATTCGCGCGGGTCGTCGGGGCTGTCGATGGCGGAAAGTTCCAGGTGGACCAGCACTGCCAGTTCACCGGATTCCGGTCGTTCAAAAAACAATAGGAAATCTCTTGTGTGGGCTTGGGTCCGAATGTCGCTGAGTTAAGGACTCTGGATTGGCCCTGCTGCCGGAAACCACCCGGGGAAAAGCCCCATCGGCACTATTAATTGACCAGCCGCAGGCGCTTTTCCCGGAGGGCTGCCGGCAGCAGGACCTTGCTCCGAGCCAGCCTAAAGGTCAATACCGGCTTAACTTGCTTTCGCTAGCCCGGATTGGGGCCCGATTTCACGGCGCCAAACTGCAGGCGCCCCGGCAAGCCGAGGCGCAGGTCAAACCGGGAAACGGGACGGGTTAACCGAAGGTTTCTCGCTCACCGCCCTCACCGGCGCCCTCGCCCTGCTGAGCCTGGGGGTTCAACAGCGGCACGCGCACCGCACGGGACGGGACTACGGTGGAAATGGCGTGCTTGTACACCATCTGGCTGACGGTGTTTTTCAGCAGTACCACAAACTGATCGAAGGATTCTATTTGCCCCTGAAGCTTGATGCCGTTGACCAGATAGATAGAAACCGGGATACGCTCTTTGCGCAATACGTTGAGGTAAGGGTCTTGTAAGCTGTGCCCTTTTGACATCTTTTTTCTCCTTGTCAAAAGCTGGAAGCGAATGCAGGCCGCAATCGCGCCCACGAAGCCCGTGGACTAAGAGACGACTGTGGTTGAATACGCGTATAAATAAAGAGCCGGAAGTGGCCGGACTCTGTGAATAAACTGACTGAGCGGGCTTGCCCAATCACGTTATGGATGCTCAGGCAAGAAATTTCAAGGCCTTCGCCAATATTTCGTCATTTTTGCGCACTCGGCCATCGCTATCCTGTGCGTAAATAAGCGCCAGGTCCGGCCAGCGCCTCAGCCAGGTCAGCTGGCGCTTGGCCAGTTGGCGGGTGGCGGCGATTCCCGCCTCCACCATCTCGTCGTAGCCGAGCCGCCCCTCCAGGTACTGCCACACCTGGCGGTAACCCACCGCGCGAATGGCCGGCAGGTCCTCGTGCAGGTCTCCGCGCTCGCGCAAATGCCGCACCTCGTCGACAAAGCCCGCATCCAGCATGCGCCGGAAGCGGATGGCGATCCGCTCGTGCAGCAGTGCCCTGTCCCGCGGCAGCAGCGCCAGCTGGCGCAGGTCGTAGTGCTCGGCCACCGAATCCCGCGCCTGCGCGCGGCGCAGCTCCGACAGGGGCCTGCCGGTCAGCCGGTAGACCTCCAGGCCACGCTCTATACGCACCGAGTGATTGGGGTGCAATTGGGAGGCCAACTCCGGGTCCACCCGGACCAATTCCGCGTGCAGGGCCGGCCAGCCCTCGCGCGCGGCGCGCGCCTCCAGTTCGGCGCGGATGGCGGGGTCCGCCTCCGGCAGCTGCGCCATGCCCTCCAGTAGAGCGCGAAAATACAGCATGGTTCCACCGACTAACAGCGGAATTTTGCCGGCGGCGACAACTTCGGCCATGGCCGCCAGCGCGTCCTCGCGGAAACGGCCGGCGGAGTAGGGCTCGGAGGGGTCGCAGATATCGATCAGCCGGTGCGGGTAGCGCGCCAGCTCGGCGGCCGAGGGCTTGGCGGAGCCGATATCCAGGCCCCGGTAGACCAGCGCCGAGTCGACGCTGATCAGCTCCACCGGCAACCGCTCGGCCAGCGCCATGGCCAGGTCCGTCTTGCCCGACGCCGTCGGCCCCATCAAAAATATTGCGCGGGGTTTGGATTTGCTTCCCGAGTCCCGAGTCCCGAGTCCCGAGTCCCGTCTGTTCAACTCACTGCCCACGCATAAACCACTTGTCCATATCGGCGAGCTTCACCTGGGTCCAGGTCGGGCGGCCGTGGTTGCACTGGCCGCTGCGCTCGGTGCGCTCCATATCGCGGAGCAGTGCGTTCATCTCCGGCACCGTCAGCTTGCGGTTGGCGCGCACGGATCCGTGGCAGGCCATGGTGGAGAGTATCTCGTTGATGCGCTCGCCGATGCGGTCGCTGCCGCCTTGGGCCAGCAGGTCCGAGAGCACGTCGCGCACCAGTTGTTCCACCTCGGCGCCGTGCAGCATGGTGGGCACCTGGCGCACCAGCAGCGTCTCGGGGCCGGCCCGCTGCAGCACGAAACCCAGTGCCGTGAACACTTCGCTGCGCTCCTCGAAGCAGTCCGCCTCCCGTTGGCTGACCGCCAGGCTGACCGGCACCAGCAGCGGCTGTGCCTGTATGCCGCCGGCGGCGTGGGCGGCCTTCATCTGTTCGTAGACGATGCGCTCGTGGGCCGCGTGCATGTCGACGACGACCAGGCCCTGCTCGTTCTGGGCCAGGATGTAGATGCCGTGGAGTTGGGCCAGGGCGTAGCCGAGGGGTGGGGCATCCTCGGGACTGGGGGTAAAGCCGGGACTCGGGACTCGGGACTCGGGACTCGGAGGTCGGGCTTCCGCGACGCCATTGTAGGATTGGTGCAGGGCGCCGTAGTTCTGCATCTGCTGTTGCAGGTCGCCGGGCGATGGGCGCGAAGTGAGCGGCATCTTCTGTTGGCCGGCGAACTCGCCGACGGCAATACCGCCGGCGACTTTCGGTTGACCCGAGTCCCGAGTCCCGAGTCCCGAGTCCCGATCCACCCCCGAGTCCCGAGTCCCGAGTCCCGAGTCCCGATCTCCGGGCCTCACATCCGCCAGGGCCCGGTGCAGGGAGCCGAACAGGAAATCGTGCACCAGGCGGCTGTCCCTGAAGCGCACCTCGTGCTTGGTCGGATGCACATTCACGTCCACCGAGGCCGGATCCAGCTCCAGGTAGAGCACGAAGGCCGGGTGTCGGCCGTGATAGAGGACATCGGCGAAGGCGCGGCGCACCGCGTGGCTGACCACCTTGTCGCGGATGGCGCGGCCGTTGACATAGAAGAACTGCAGGTCCGCCTGGGAGCGGGAAAAGGCCGGCTCGGCCACCCAGCCCCACAGGCGCAGGCCGTTGCGCTCTACGTCGATATGCAGCGCATTCTGCATAAAGGCCGGGCCACACACCTGGGCCACGCGCCGCTCCATCTCCACGCGGCCGCTGCCGGCGCGCAGGTTGTGCACGCCCTTGCCGTTGTGGCGCAGGCTGATGGAGACATCGAATCGGGACAGGGCCAGGCGCTTGATGGTCTCGTCGACCCGGTTGAATTCGGTCTTTTCGGTGCGCAGGAACTTGCGCCGCGCCGGGGTATTGAAGAACAGATCGCGCACATCCACGGTGGTGCCGCGGGGATGCGCCGCCGGCGCCAGCTGCGCCTGCATGTCGCGGCCCTCCGCGCTGACCTGCCAGCCCTTGCCGCTGTCGTCGCGGCTGCTGGTCAGCTCCAGCCGCGCCACCGAGGAGATACTGGCCAGGGCCTCGCCGCGGAAACCGAGGGTGGCCACCGCCTCCAGGTCCTCCAGCGCGTGGATTTTCGAGGTGGCATGGCGGGCCAGCGCCAGCGGCAGGTCGTCCCTGTCAATGCCCTTGCCATTGTCGCGCACCTTGATGCGCTTGATGCCGCCGTTGTCGATCTCCACCTCCAGGCGCGAGGCGCCGGCGTCGAGACTGTTCTCCAGCAGCTCCTTGATCACCGAGGCCGGGCGCTCCACCACCTCGCCGGCGGCGATCTGGTTGGCGAGGCGGGGGGACAGCTGCTGGATTCTATCGGACATATCAAAATTCCCAGTAGGAGCGGCGGGGCGGCCGTCCGCCGTTGGCCGCGATCAGGCTTTCGGCTGCCCCGGACATCGATGGCGGCCAACGGCCGCTCCTACGTGTTGTGGTTCAACCCGAGGGGATGGTCAGTGTCTGGCCGACGCGGATCACCGAACTGTCGATACCGTTGACTTTCTTCAATTCGGAAAGCGACACATTGTACCGCGCGGCGATGCCGGACAGGGTGTCGCCGCGGGCGATGGTGTGGCGGCGTTCGACGCTGTCGCGATTGGCGGCCAGCCAGCTGCCCGCCGGCGGGCGGCTGGTGAAGTGCGCCACTATACCGTCGCTGACTTTTTGCGCCAGCCTGCGCTGGAAGGCCGGGTCGCGCAGGCGCCTGGCCTCCTGGGGGTTGGTGATAAAGCCGGTCTCCACCAGGATCGAGGGCACGTCCGGGTTGCGCAGCACGGCGAAATTGGCCTGCTCCACGCGCTTCTTGTGCAGATGGGTGATCGAGCCCAGCTGCGACAGCACGCTGGCGCCAATATCGAGGCTGGCGTTCATGGTGGCGGTCATCGACAGGTCCAACAGCACCCCGGCCAGAGTGTCGTCCTTGTCGCCCAGGTTCAGGCTGCCGGCGCCACCGATCAGGTCGGATTCGTTTTCCCGCTGGGCCAGGAAGCGTGCCGTCTCACTGGTGGCGCCGCGGGAGGACACTGCGTAGACACCGGCACCGCGGGCGTCCTTGCGGGTAAAGGCATCGGCGTGAATGGATACGAACAGGTCGGCGCGCATCTGGCGGCCCTTGTTCACCCGCTCGCGGTGCGGGATATAGTAGTCGCCGCTGCGCACCAGCTTGGCGGAGAAGCCCCGCCGGCCGTCGATGGCCCTGTGCAGCTGTTTGGCGATGGCCAGCACCACGTCTTTCTCGCGCAGTCCGCCGGGGCCCAGCGCGCCGGGGTCCTCGCCGCCGTGACCGGCGTCGATCGCTATGACGATATCCCGCTCGCGACTGACCTGCTGCAGGGTTTTCTCCTCATTCTTTATCCTGTCGTAGAGATCGATCACCAGCCGGTCCGGCAGATCTCCGTGGCGGCCGAGGGCGAAGCTCTTGGGCTTGACCTGCTGCTTCAGGTCCAGCACCACGCGCAGGTCTTTCCTGTCGTGGCGGCCGTGGCGCACGCGCTCTATCGGGGTGTTTTCCAGCTCCAGGCCGTCCAGCGCCGCGGCGAGGCGGGTGTCGGCCACGTCGACCACCACCCGGTGCGGGTCGTTCAGGGTGAACAGCTTGTGCTCCGCCGGGCCGCTGAGGTCGAACACCAGGCGCGTGTGGTCCGGCGCGCGCCACAGGCGCACCCCCTCCACTTCCGTTGCCGCCCGGGCAACAAGGGCGAGCGAGCACAAAAGCGCGAGTATGAAAATTCTGAGCATTGTTTTTTTGCTGGCCTCTTGCCAATCACTTGATCGCACTTAATCGCAGGTTGGGTGAGTTCCACCCCAACTCAGGGGCGGGCCGCGGGTTGTCGGGGTTCGAGCTCACCCCAACCTACGCATTTCCTTATAGCAGTTTCTTCATTGCGTCCAGCACCGCTTCGCCCTCGGAGGAGTGCGCAATGAAACGTAATTCTCGACCGCTGTCCGGCACCGTCAGTTCCAGCTCCAGGTCCGGTTCCGGCAGTACGCCGGCGCCGCGTTCCGGCCACTCCACCAGGCTCAGGCTTTGCGGGGCGAAGTAGTCCCGCACTCCCATGAATTCCAGTTCCTCCGGGTCCCCAAGCCGATACAGGTCGAAATGGAAGACCCGCTGCACACTCCCCGCAAGGGGAAAGTCGTAGGGCTCCACCAGCGTGTAGGTGGGACTCTTCACTGCGCCCTCGTGGCCAAAGGCGCGCAGCACACCGCGGCAGAAGGTGGTCTTGCCGGCGCCCAGTTGACCGTGCAGGAAGAGCGTCAGCCCGTTCTGCATGCCGGTGGCGAGGCAGGCGCGGCCGAGGGCGAGGCCTGCGGCGACGGTGGCCTCTTCGTCGGCCAGTGCCAGTGTCAACTCCATCAGTCCACCAGTTTCCGGAGATGGGGCAACAAATCCGTGGCCAGCAGGCCGCGCTGGCCATCCTGCGCGGCGCGGTTGCCCGCCTCGCCGTGCAACCATACTCCCAGGCGCGCCGCCTCCAGCGGTGTCATATGCTGGCCGATCAGCGCGGCGATGATGCCGGTGAGCAGGTCGCCCATGCCGCCGGAGGCCATGCCCGGGTTGCCGCTGTTGACCAGGTCGACACCGCCAGCGTGGGCAATCAGTGTGCCCGCGCCCTTTAGTATCACCACGCCACTGAATTTCTGCTGAATCGCGATGACCGCCGCGCGCGGATCGGCGAGCACCTCGGCGGTATCCCGGTCGAGCAGCCGCGCCGCCTCGCCGACATGGGGGGTCAGCACCCAGTCGTCGCGCCGGAAACCGGCCAGCACGCGGCCACCGGCGAGGATGTTCAGCGCATCAGCATCCAACACCAGCGGCACTTCGGCACGACCGGCGCGGGCGAGCAGCTGCTCGCCCCAGGGCGCGCGCCCGAGGCCGGGGCCTACGGCAATCACATCGGGGCCCTCCAGCAGCGGCTCCAGTTCCTGGCCGGAGATCACCGGGTGCGCCATCACTTCCGGGCAGCGGGTCAGGGACGCCGCCAGGTGCTGGGGATGGGTGGCCAGGGAGACGAGGCCGGCGCCGGCGCGGGCGGCGGACTCCGCCGCCATCAGTGCGGCGCCACCGGTGCCGCTGTCGCCACCGACCACCAGCACGTGGCCGAACTGGCTCTTGTAGCTATCCGCCGCGCGCGGGGCCAGGCGCCTGATGCTGGCGCCGCAGAAGCGCTGCGCCAGCGGCTCGACTTCGGCGTATACCTGCTCCGGTGCGCCCAGGCGCTCGAACACCACCTCGCCGCACAGGGCGGGACCGCGGCCGCAGTGGAGGCCCAGCTTCCGGCCGATAAAGGTCACGGTGACATCCGCGCGCACCGCATGGGCCGCACTGCCGGTATCGGCGTTCAGGCCGGAGGGGATATCCACCGCCAGCACCGGCGCCGCGCTCTTGTTGATGCGCTCCACCGCGTGGCCCACCGGCTCGCGCAGCTCGCCGGCAAAGCCGGTGCCGAGCAGCGCGTCCACGATCACCGTATCGCCGTCGGCGCTATCGAGTTCGGTCAAAGAGGTCACTATATGCACCCCCTCGCGGCGGGCGTATTCACAGGCCTCCAGCGCATCGCCCACAAGCTTTTGCGGCTCGACGCAGGCGTAGGCGGTCACCGGCATCTGCTTTTGCGCCGCCAGCGCCGCTATCACGTAGCCGTCGCCGCCGTTGTTGCCACCGCCGCAGAACACCTGGATCCGCTTCACGTCCGGCCAGCGCTCCAGCAGCCGCGCGAAGGCGGCGCGGCCGGCGCGTTTCATCAGCGCTACGGAGGGAATCTTCAGCGCGGCGATGGTGCGGCGGTCGAGCTCGCGCAGCGATTCGGCGCTGTACAGGGGTTGGGGCGTGTCCATGCGGCTCCTGTGGTCACTTTTTAAACTGTGGCAAAATAGCGGAAATTATACCTTTCCGGGCGCGCAATTTGCTCCCGGTGGACCGAATCCGCCCATGACTGAATCTGCACTCGCCGAGCTGGCGGCCCTGGTCAAGACCTGGGGCCGCGAGCTGGGCTTCCAACAGATAGGTATCACCGACTGCCGCCTGCAGGAGCACGGCGAGCGGCTGTGCGCCTGGCTGGAAGCCGGCCACAACGGCGATATGGAGTGGATGGGCGCCCACGGCGAGAAGCGCTGGCACCCGGAGCTGCTGCAGCCCGGCACCCTGCGTGCCATCAGCGCGCGCCTCGACTACCTGCCGCCGGACACCGAGCCGGTGCGGGTTCTGAAGGATTCCCGCAAGGCCTATGTATCCCGCTACGCGACCGGACGCGACTACCACAAGCTGATCCGCAAGCGCCTCGCACAGCTGGCGCAGAGGATAGACGCCTGGTGCGACGAGCGGGGACTCGAATCTTCCGGCCGCGCCTTTACCGACAGCGCGCCGGTGATGGAACGCGCCCTGGCGGAGAAGGCGGGGCTGGGCTGGATCGGCAAAAACTGCATGGTGATCAACTCGAATGCCGGCTCCTGGTTCTTCCTCGGTGAGATATACACCAACCTGGCGCTGCCAGTGGATCAGAGCGAGGAGAAGAACCAGTGCGGCGACTGCAGCGCCTGCCTGAAGGTCTGCCCCACGGATGCCTTCGTCGGCCCCTACCAACTGGACGCGCGCCGCTGCATCTCCTACCTGACCATCGAGAACAAAGGGCCCATCCCGGAGGAGTTCCGCGAGCCGATGGGCAACCGGGTGTTCGGCTGCGACGACTGCCAGATCATCTGCCCCTGGAACAAGTTCGCCAAGCCCACTGCGGAGCGGGACTTTCACCCGCGCCACGGGCTGGACGACGGCGAACTGCTGACACTGTTTGACTGGAGCGAAGCCGAGTTCCTGCGCAGGACAGAGGGCTCGGCGATACGGCGCATCGGCTACGAGCGCTGGCAGAGGAACCTGGCGGTGGCGCTGGGGAATGCGGAGCCTTCGGCGGAAATTGTCGCCGCCCTGGAGTGGGCGCTGCCCGGCGCCACGCCACTGGTGGCGGAGCATATCGAGTGGGCGCTGGCGCGCTTGCGCAGCAGCCGGCGGAGAAAACGGAAGATCAAGCGGGCTGTGTAGGGGCGAACCTTGTGTTCGCCCGGCCGGATCACAGCCGGAAAAAATGCTCCCGGTAGTGCTTCAGCTCCTCGATGGAATCGCGGATATCGTCCAGGGCCAGGTGGTTACTCTGCTTCTTGACCCCTTTGAGCACATCCGGCCGCCAGCGCCGCGCCAGCTCCTTGACCGAGCTGACATCCAGGTTGCGATAGTGGAAGTAGGCCTCCAGCTGCGGCATGTATTTGACCAGGAAGCGGCGGTCCTGGCCGATCGAGTTGCCGCACATGGGCGAGGCGCCCTCCGGTACCCAGTGGCGCAGGAACGCGATGGTCTCCCGCTCCGCCTCCCGTTCTGAAACCGTCGATTCCCGCACTCGCTTCACCAAGCCGGAGCCGCCGTGCTGCTCGGTGTTCCAGTCGTCCATCGCGTTCAGCAGCGCATCGCTCTGGTGCACCGCCATATTCGGCCCCTCGGCGAGGATATTCAGTTTCGAATCGGTCACTACGGTGGCTATTTCGATGATGCGCTCTTTTTCCGGATCCAGACCGGTCATTTCCAGGTCGATCCAGATCAAATTATTCTGGTCCACAAGGCCTCCTTAGTCGATTCGAGCAAGTTACCGCATTGGACCGCCGTTGCAAGCTATAATCCGCCGCGAATCGTGTACCGAGCCCCGAATGAGCAAACGCAAACTGAGCCGGCGCCAGCAGTGGCGTATCGACAAGATCCAGAAAGAGCGCGAGGAGCGCGCGCAGAAGCGTGCGCAGAGCGCCGAGCAGGCGCTAGACGAGGGCCATCTGGGACCGGAACAGACGGGCCTGGTGATCGCCAACTACGGCTCTCAGGTGCTGGTTGAAAGCGAGGCCGACCCCGGGCTGCGCCAGCGCTGCCACCTGCGCGCCAATATCGAGACCCTGGTCACCGGCGACCGGGTGGCCTGGAGCCCCGCCGTCGGCGACAGCAGCGGCGGCTACGGCGTCGTGGGCGCGCGCCTTGAGCGCCACTCGGAGCTGCAGCGGCCGGACCGCTACGGCGACCTGAAGACGGTGGCCGCCAATATCGATCGCATAGTGATCGTGATCGCCCCCTACCCGGAGCCCTTCGCCAATGCGATAGACCGCTACCTGGTGGCCGCCGAAACCACCGGCATTCACCCGATTCTGCTGCTGAACAAGACAGACCTGATCGACGACAGCAACCGGGAACCGCTGGAGGAACTGCTGACCCCCTACCCGAATCTCGGCTATGAAGTGCTGCGCCTGTCCACCAAGACCGGCGAGGGGCTCCCGGAACTGCTGGAAACCCTAGCCCAAGGCACCAGCGTCTTCGTTGGCCAATCCGGCGTCGGCAAATCTTCGCTGGTCAACGCCCTGCTGCCGTCCGCCGGCGCGCGCACCGGCGCCCTTTCCGAGGCGAGCATGAAGGGCACCCACACCACCACCGCGGCGGAACTATTCCACCTGCCCGGCGGCGGCGATCTGATAGACTCCCCCGGCATTCGCGAATTCGGCCTCTGGCATATGGACGCGCAATCGCTGCTGGAAGGCTTTGTGGAGTTCCGCCCCTTTATTGGCCACTGCCGCTTCCGCGACTGCCGCCACCAGGGCGAGCCCGACTGCGCCATTCTCGAGGCACTGGAACGCGGCGATATCAGCGAAAGGCGCATGAACAGCTTCCTGCACCTGCGCAACAGCCTGGAATCGGAGAATTGAATTTGGACCTGATCATAGAACCGGAAGAACTGGCCCCGCAGCTGGAGCGTGAAGACCTACTGCTGGTGGACCTCAGTTCCGAGCAGAACTATCGCAGCGGCCACATCCCCGGCGCCCTGCACCTGCCCTTCCAGGCGCTGATGGCGGGCACGCCCCCGGCACCCGGCAAACTGCCGAGCGCCGAGCGGCTGACACAGGTGTTCCGTGCCATCGGCCTGCGTCCCGAACACCAGGTGGTCGCCTGCGACGACGAGGGTGGCGGCTGGGCCGGGCGCTTCCTGTGGACCCTGGAAGTGATCGGCCACAAAAATTACAGCTATCTGAACGGCGGCATGCATGCCTGGCGCGGGGCCGGATTGCCACTGTCCACCGAAGCGGTGGAGCCGGTACCCAGCAATATAGAAATCTCCATCGATTCCGCCCCGGTGATGGAAGTGGATGAGATCCGGCAGCACCTGGGCGAGGAAGACTTTCTCGTCTGGGACGCGCGCTCCCCGCAGGAATACAGCGGCGAGCGGGTGGCGGCGATGAAGGCCGGACATATTCCCGGTGCGATCAACTGCGAGTGGACCCGGCTGATGGATCCGCAGCGCGACCTGCGCATCCGCGCGGACGCGCGCGAGTTTCTCGCCAGGCTGGGCATCGACGAGAACCGGAAAATCGTCACCCACTGCCAGAGCCACCACCGCTCCGGTTTTACCTGGCTGGTGGGCAGGTCCCTGGGCTTCGATATTTGCGCCTACCCCGGTTCCTGGAGCGAGTGGGGCAACCTGCCGGATACTCCGGTGGAGCGATAAACGGGACTCGGGACTCAAAAAGAATAGCGGAGTTAGATGCGAAGGCCCTGGTGCCGGGGGCCGTCCGGGAAATGTTTGCCGATGAGGCTTTTTCCCGGACGGCCACCGGCAGCAGGGCCGCCACCGACCTCTCTTACCGGTAAGAGGGACAGACAAATAAGAACTTATATGGACCAGAAGTAACCCTATGCACCCAAAACTGTTTGCCGCACTGCAATACCTGACCCCACAGCGGGCCCTGTCCCGCGCCGCCGGCTGGCTGGCGGAGACGCGCATCAAGTGGATCAAGGATCCCTTCACCCGCTGGTTCGTGGACAAGTACGATGTGGATATGACCGAGGCCGAGCAGAGCGACTGCCTTGCCTTCGACAGCTTCAACGATTTCTTTACCCGCGCGCTGAAAGAAGGCGCGCGCCCGATCGCCGAGGGCGAACACACCCTCGCCTGCCCGGCAGACGGCGCCGTCAGCCAACTGGGCGAGATCCACAACGGCCGTATATTCCAGGCCAAGGGCCACGACTTCAGCCTGCTGGAACTGGTCGGCGGCGACCCGCAGATTGCCGCCCAGTTCACCGGCGGCCACTTCGCCACCGTCTACCTGTCGCCCAAGGACTACCACCGGGTGCATATGCCGGTCGCCGGCACCTTGAAGAGTATGACCTATGTGCCGGGACAGCTTTTCTCGGTCAACGATGTCACCACCGAGACAGTGCCGCGACTCTTCTCCCGCAACGAGCGCGTGGTGTGTATCTTTGACACCGCCGCCGGCCCCATGGCGATGATCCTGGTCGGCGCGATGATCGTCGCCAGTATCGAGACCGTCTGGGCCGGGCTGGTGACGCCGCACAAGCGCCGCGTGCGCACCACCAGCTACGGCGACAATACGCCGATTCACCTGGAGAAGGGCGAGGAGATGGGCCGCTTCAAGCTGGGTTCCACGGTGATCATGCTGTTCGGCGCGGACAAGGTGCGCTGGCTGGAAACCCTCGGCGCCGAATCTTCGGTGAGGATGGGACAACGTTTCGGCGATATTCTGCCCGCAGAAAAATAATCGAGCTCATCCGGGCGAACACAAGGTTCGCCCCTACACATCACTCTATGTTGCCCGGATTTATTCGCCACAAGGTCAATCTCGCCTTCTTCGCCTCTGTTTTCGGCGGCACGCTCAGGGCAGAATTTGACCTCAGCCACGCCCAGTACGGCGCCACCTACAGCAGCGCCACCCTGGCTTCGGCACTGGCCCTGCTCGCCTGCGGCGGCCTCGTCGACCACAACAGGCTGCCACTGATAACCAGAGCGTCGGCAGTTCCGCAGATTTTACCCGCGCCCAGGTGCTGCGCGATCCGGGTTTCTACCTGCTGCTGCCTGCGGCGCTGATGACGCCCTTCGTGGTGACCGCGCTGCTGTTTCACCAGGGCGCCATCGGCGAGAGCCGCGGCTGGCCCCTGGCGCTGATGGCCGGCGCCTTCGGCGGCTATGCCCTCGGCCACCTGCTGATGCTGTTTGTGGCCGGCGGCCTGGTGGATCGCTTCGGGGCCAGCCGCAGCCTGCCGCTGGCACTGCTGCCAATGCTCGCCGGCCTGGTGTTGTTGGCGACGGCGGAGCAGCAGTGGGTGCCCTACGCCTACCTGACCCTGCTCGGCATCACCCAGGCGGGCACCGGCACCGCCGCCCGAGCGCTACGGCAGTCGCCACCTGGGCGCCATACGCTCCGTGTCCCAGGCGGCGATGGTGTCTGTCCACGGCGGTATCGCCGCTGCTGGCGGGGTGGCTGCTGGACAGGGGCATAGGCGTCGCGGCCCTGGCGGGTCTGTTTGCCACACAGGTACTGGTGTCGGCAATACTCGCGCTGCTGGCGCGCAGCTCGCAGGAGGAAGAGGTAGGGGGAATTAGCCTTTGATCAGGCGCGAGAGAAATGCCGGCAGCTTCTGCTGGCTGAACAGGTAGGCGTCGCGCACCGCGGCCACGTCCACTTGGGGATACCTGCCCGGCTCCACGTCCTTGAGGATGGTGATCTTGTCCTGGGGACCGAGCTTGCCGCGCTCGATCAGCTTCTGCTTGCGATCGTCGTCGGCGGCCATATCGAAGAGCCGCGTTTCCGCCAGCGGCTGCTTATTGCGGTCCAACACCAGCATCACCTTCGGTTTCAGGCGGCGCTCGTAGGTCTGCTCGACCACTACGCCTACCTCGCCGCTGGAAAGCTCTACCTGGGTGCCGGTGGGATAGAGACCGATGGACTGGATAAACTCCACCACCAGTTGCTCCTGGTAAGCGATGCCGCGCAGGTCATAGAGCTTCGCCACCGCCTTCGACGGCGCCGCCGGCTGGCTGGCGCCGCGGGGATTGGTGGCCTCGTCGTAGAAGGTCACTATGCCGCACATGCGCGCCAGCACCGGAATCTTGTCGCCGCGCAGCCCCTGTGGGTAGCCGCTGCCGTCGTGCTGCTCGCGGTGGCAGCGGACGATATCGATCACCTGTGGGTCCACCTGCGCATCCGCGGACAGCAGTTTCACGCTGTGATCGACGAACTTGCGATATTCCAGTTCACTGCGCGGATCTCTTTGCGCCGCCTGCAGCACCTCGTCGGCGATCATCAGCTTGCCCACATCCTTGAGCAGCGTCGCCACCCCCAGCTGCACCAGTTCGTGGCGGCGCAGGCCGATATGGCGGCCGAAGACCACCGCCCAGATACTGGCGCGAATGGAGTGACTGTAGGTGTGCTCGTCCCTGTCCCGCACGCGGGCCAACCAGGCGAAGGCGTCGGGGCTGCGCAATACGCTTTCCACCAGATCCTCGACCACCCGCTGAACCTGCTGCACAGGCAGCGGACGGTCACTGCGGACCTGCACCATTACCTCGTGCATGCCGACCAGTATGCGACTGTGCAACCTGCGTGCCCTGTCCGCCTCGCGGCGCGCAGGCTCGGGAGGCGGGTAGGCCTTGTGGGATACCTGGACCGGGCGGCAGGGAATGGCCACCGGCACTCGCCCGGCGCGACCACTCCGTGGGTTTGCCGCGGCGGAATCGCGGGTGCCGGCGCGGGTCATGCGGCGCAGCTTGATGCCCGCGTCGCCGACCGTCTTGATCACGTCGACGTAGACGTAGCGGCAGTACTTCTGCAGCTGACGTACCTCTTCCAGGTCGCGGATATAGAAGCCCTGAAGCGCAAAAGGTGTGCGCGTCCAGGGCCGGTCCAGCCTGGACACGAACATGCCGCGCTGCAGGTCCTCTACGAAGACTTTTGCCTGTTCGATCGCCACTTGATGTGTTGCCGTCGGGTTTTGTGGTTGTGGGGCCGCCCGCGCAGTCGCGAAGACAGCAGTCCTTTATAGCACGACAGTCTAGTGGTTAGCAGCCACCCCAATTGTGAAGCTGGTCACGGAAGCAGATTTTACTTTGCACATTCGCGCAAAGTGAGGCGCCCCGAACGAGTTAGCAGTGATAATCGGGCGACAGTTCCTGCACCGCCTCGATCATCACCCGCGCATGCTCTGGATCCACCTGGGGTGTAATGCCGTGCCCCAGGTTGAAGACGTGGCCGGGGCCAGAGCCAAAGGACTCCAGTATTGCCGCCACCTCGGCGCGAATCCGCCCGGGCCCGGCATAGAGCACCGCCGGGTCCAGGTTGCCCTGCAGGGCCACCCTGTCGCCGACCCGCGCGCGGGCCTGCCGCAAATCCGTCGTCCAGTCGAGCCCCAGGGCGCTGGCGCCGCTGTCCGCCATGGCCTCCAGCCACTGGCCGCCGCCCTTGGTAAAGAGTATCGCCGGCACCGGGCGGCCGTCCGCCTCTTTAATCAGCCCGCCGACGATACGCGCCATATATTGCAGGGAGAATTCGCGGTAGGCGCTGTGGCTCAGGGCGCCGCCCCAGGTGTCGAAGATCTGCACCGCCTGGGCGCCGGCGCGGATCTGCGCGTTCAGGTAGTCGGTGACCGAATCCGCCAGCACCGCCAGCAGATGATGCATCAGCGCCGGCTTGCTGTAGAGCATCTCTTTGCAGCGTGCGAAGTCGCGACTGGAGCCGCCCTCGATCATATAGGTGGCCAATGTCCAAGGGCTGCCGGAAAAGCCGATCAGCGGCACGCGGCCGTTCAGCTCGCGGCGGATGGTGGCTACCGCGTTCATCACATAGTCGAGGTCCCGCTCGCCGTTCACAACCTCCAACGCCTCGATATCGGCGGCAGTGCGCAGCGGCTTGCGAAATTTGGGCCCCTCGCCCTCCTCGAAATAGAGGCCCAGCCCCATGGCATCGGGGATTGTCAGGATGTCCGAGAAGAGGATGGCTGCATCCAGCGGGTAGCGCTCCAGCGGCTGCAGCGTCACCTCGCAGGCCAATTCGGTGTTGCGGCACAGGTCCATAAAGCTGCCCGCCCGGGCGCGGCTGGCGCGGTACTCCGGAAGGTAGCGGCCCGCCTGGCGCATCATCCACACCGGCGTGCGGTCCACCGGCTGGCGCAGCAGGGCGCGCAGGAAGCGGTCGTTTTTCAGTTCGGAGGGCTTGGATTCGGACATGGGCTGTACAACTGGCTGGCTAAAAAGGCGGCTATTGTACAGGCGGGCGGTGCCGGACGACAGGTTTGCAGCCATCGCAAGCCACAGCGGCGGCAGTAAAGAGCCCAGGATCTGTCGCACCCACGAAAGGCGCAGCGGTGGCCGTCCGGCAAATATTTACCGATCAGGTTTTTTGCCGGACGGCCACCGCTGCGCCTGCCTTCTTACGGAGCGCCGCCTAAAAGGCGGCTTGGAGCTCCGCGGTCCCGGGGTTAGACATCGAGGTAGTCGAGAATACCCTCGGCGGCCTGGCGGCCCTCCCAGATGGCGGTGACGACCAGGTCCGAGCCGCGCACCATATCGCCGCCGGCGAAGACCTTCTCGTTGCTGGTCTGGAACTTGTATTCCTGCTTTTCCGGCGCGACCACGCCACCCCAGTCGGCGGTCTCGACACCGTGATCCGCCAGCCACTGCGGGGGGCTGGGGCGGAAGCCGAAGGCCACCAGGACTATATCCGCGGGAATGATCTCCTCGGAGCCGGGTACCACCTGCGGACGGCGGCGGCCGTTCTCGTCCGGTTCGCCCAGTTCGGTGGTGACCAGCTTGACGCCGGTCACGCCGCCGTTCTGCCCGCCGCCGACGATTTCCACCGGCTGGCGGTTGAACAGGAAGCGCACGCCCTCCTCCTTGGCGTTGGCCACCTCGCGGCGGGAGCCGGGCATGTTTTCCTCGTCGCGGCGGTAGGCGCAGGTGACCCTCTTCGCGCCCAGGCGAATGGAGCTGCGGTTGCAGTCCATCGCGGTGTCGCCGCCGCCGAGCACCACCACGCGCTTGCCCTCGACCGAGATGAACTCCTCCGGGTTCTTCTCCCAGCCCATATTGCGGTTCACATTCCCGATCAGGAACGGCAGGGCGTCGTGCACACCCGGCAGGTCCTCGCCAGGGAAGCCGCCCTTCATGTAGTTGTAGGTGCCCATGCCCATAAACACGGCGTCGTAGTCGCGCAGCAGCTCCTCGAAGCTGATGTCCACACCCACCTCGGTGTTGAGGCAGAACTCTATGCCCATTTCGGTGAAAACCTGGCGGCGCAGCTGCATCACCGACTTTTCCAGCTTGAACTCCGGGATACCGAAGGTGATCAGGCCGCCGATCTCCGGGTACTTGTCGAACACCACCGGCTGCACGCCGTTGCGCACCAGTACGTCGGCGCAGCCGAGGCCGGCGGGGCCGGCGCCGATCACCGCGACGCGCTTGTCGGTCTTCTGCACATGACTCAGGTCCGGGCGCCAGCCGAGGGCGAAGGCGGTGTCGGTGATGTACTTCTCCGCACTGCCGATGGTCACGGCGCCGAAGCCGTCGTTAAGGGTGCAGGCGCCCTCGCACAGGCGGTCCTGGGGGCAGACGCGGCCGCAGACTTCCGGCAGGGTATTGGTCTGGTGGCTGAGTTCCGCCGCCTCCATGATGTTGCCGTCGGTCACAAGCGCGAGCCAGTTGGGAATGTAGTTGTGCACCGGGCAGCCGGTCTCGCAGTAGGGGTTGCCACAGTCCAGGCAGCGGTGCGCCTGGCTGGCCACCTGGCGCTCGCTGAACGGCTGGTAGATCTCCACGAACTCGTTGGTGCGGGTGATGATGTCCTTCTTCGGCGGGTCGCTGCGGGCCACGTCGACAAACTGGAAATCGTTGCTCAGTCTCTCTTTCATCTCTGTCGCCCCCTTATTCGCCGCGCTTGCGCACATCGGCCAGCAGGCCGGCCAGGCTCGCCGCCTTGGGTTTCACCAGCCAGAACTTGCTCAGGTAGTCGTCGAAGTTGTCCAGCAACTCCGCGCCCCAGTCGCTGCCGGTCTCGGCCGCATACTCCTCGATCACTTCGCGCAGGTGGCTCTGGTAGGCCTCCAGGCTCTCGCTGCTGATGCGGCGCAGTTCGATCAGCTCGTGGTTGCACTTGTCGAAGAAGTTGCGCTGCAGGTCCAGCACATAGGCGAAGCCGCCGGTCATGCCGGCGCCGAAGTTGACGCCGGTATCGCCCAGCACCGCCACCATGCCGCCGGTCATGTATTCGCAGCAGTGATCGCCGGCGCCCTCCACCACCGCAAAGGCGCCGGAGTTGCGCACACCGAAGCGCTCGCCGGCGCGGCCGGCGGCGAACAGCTTGCCGCCGGTGGCACCGTAGAGACAGGTGTTGCCGACGATGCTGGTGTCCTGGGAGGCGAAGGCGCTGCCCGCCGGCGGGCGAATCACCAGCTTGCCGCCGGCCATGCCCTTGCCCACATAGTCGTTGGCATCGCCCTCCAGGTACATCTCCAGGCCGCCGGCGTTCCAGACGCCGAAGGACTGGCCGGCGACACCCTTCAGGTGCAGCTTCACCGGCGCCTCCACCATACCCTGGTTACCGTGACGCCGGGCTATCTCGCCGGACAGGCGCGCGCCTATGGAGCGGTCGCAGTTGGTGATCCGGTAGCTGTAGTTGCCGCCGGACAGGCTCTCGATCGCCGGCAGTATCTCCGCCACCATGCGCTCCGCCAGCTCGCCCTTGTCCCAGGGCTCGTTCTTGGGCAGGCGGCAGGTCTGCGGCTTGCTGTCGAGCAGAGCGTCTGTGTGCAGCAGCGGCGACAGGTCCAGCTTGCGGTGCTTGTCGGTCTCGCCCTCGAGCACCTGCATCAGGTCCACGCGGCCCACCAGTTCCTCGATGGAGCGCACCCCCAGGCGCGCCATCCACTCGCGGGTTTCCTCGGCCACGAAGCGGAAGAAGTTCATGGCCATCTCCGCGGTGCCTATATAGTGCTCGTCGCGCAGGTCCTTGTTCTGGGTGGCGACGCCGGTGGCGCAGTTGTTCAGGTGGCAGATGCGCAGGTATTTGCAGCCCAGTGCCACCATCGGCGCGGTGCCGAAGCCGAAGCTCTCGGCGCCGAGGATGGCCGCCTTGACCACGTCCAGGCCACTCTTGAGGCCGCCGTCGGTCTGCACCCGCACCTTGTCGCGCAGGTCGTTGGCGCGCAGCGTCTGGTGCGTCTCCGCCAGGCCCAGCTCCCAGGGGGAGCCGGCGTAGCGGATGGAGGTGATCGGGCTGGCGGCGGTGCCGCCGTCGTAGCCGGATATGGTAATCAGGTCGGCGTAGGCCTTGGCCACGCCGGCGGCGATGGTGCCGACGCCGGGGCGCGACACCAGCTTCACCGACACCAGCGCCTCGGGGTTGACCTGCTTCAGGTCGTAGATCAGCTGCGCCAGGTCCTCGATCGAGTAGATGTCGTGGTGCGGTGGCGGCGAGATCAGGGTCACGCCGGGCACGGAATAGCGCAGGCGCGCGATCAGGTCGTTGACCTTGCCGCCGGGCAGCTGGCCGCCCTCGCCGGGCTTGGCGCCCTGGGCCACCTTGATCTGCAACACCTCGGCGTTGACCAGGTAGTGGGGCGTCACACCGAAACGGCCGGAGGCCACCTGCTTGATCTTGGAAACCTTGTCGGTGCCGAAGCGCGCCGGGTCCTCGCCGCCCTCGCCGCTGTTGGAGCGGCCGCCGAGGCGGTTCATGGCCTGGGCCAGCGACTCGTGGGCTTCGGGGGAAAGCGCGCCGAGGGACATGGCGGCGGAGTCGAAGCGGCGCAGGATGTTTTCCGCCGGCTCCACTTCGTCCAGCGGGATCGGCTGGATACCCTCTTTGAAGGCGAGCAGGTCGCGCAGCGTGGCCACCGGGCGTTTGTTCACCAGTTCGGCGTATTCGCGCCAGGCGGCGTAGTCGCCGGTGCGCGCGGCGCGGCGCAGGGTGTTGACCACGTCCGGGTTGAAGGCGTGGTATTCCTGGCCCCAGACGAACTTGTGCAGGCCGCCCGGGGACACCGGCTTGCGAGGCTTCCACGCCAGTCTAGCGCGCGCGGCCGTGTCGGCCTGCAGCTCGGCGAAGCCGGCGCCCTGGATGCGCGTCGGTGCGCCGGGGAAACAGAGGTCGACCACATCGCGATCCAGGCCCACCAGTTCGAACAGCAGCGCACCGCGGTAGGAGGCCACGGTGGAGATACCCATCTTGGACAGGATCTTCAGCAGGCCCTTGTTGATGCCCTTGCGGTAGTTCTTCTGCGCCTCGGCGGCATCCAGCAGCAGCTCGCCGGTGTCGATCAGGTGGTTGATGATGCTGTAGGAGAAATAGGGGTGCACGGCGGTGGCACCCACGCCGACCAGGCAGGCCAACTGGTGCGCATCGCGGGCGCTGGCAGTGTCCACCACCACGTTGGAGTCACAGCGCAGGCCGGCGTGCACCAGGTGGTGGTGCACGGCGCCGGTGGCCAGCAGCGCGTCTATCGGCAGCCGGTCCTCACGGATTTCGCGGTCGGACAGCACGACGAGCACGGTGCCATTGCGCACCGCGGCTTCCACGTCCGCGCAGAGTTTCTCGACCGCGCCTCTCAAGTCCAGCTGCGCCGGATCGTAGTTCAGGTCGAAGATCTTCGCCTCGAACCCGGGCCTGTCCAGTTCCAGCAGCGCCGTGTACTTCATGTGCGACAGTACCGGCGACTTGAGGATCACGCGGTCGGCGTGCTCCGGCGTCTCCTCGAACACGGATTTTTCGCGCCCCAGGCAGGTCTCCAGGGACATGACGATGGTTTCCCGCAGCGGGTCTATCGGCGGGTTGGTGACCTGGGCGAACTGCTGGCGGAAATAGTCGTACAGGCAGCGGTTGTGACGCGACAGCACTGCCATGGGCGTGTCGTCGCCCATGGAGCCCACCGCCTCCTGGGCGGACTCGGCCATGGGCCGCACCACCTGGTTGCGCTCCTCCAGTGAGGAGCTGAACAGCTTCTGGTAGACCTTGAACTGCTCGTAAGAGAAGTTGTTGTCCACCGGCGCGGTGACCAGGGTAGAGCGGATGCGGCGCGCCTTGTCCTTCAGCCAGCGCTTGTAAGGCTGGGAGCGCTTGAGGACATCGTCGATATCGGCGGTGTGCAGCAACTTGCCTTCGCGGGTATCCACCGACAGCATCTGCCCCGGCCCCAAGCGGCCCTTGGCCACCACGTCCTCCGGCGCATAATCGTAGGTGCCGACTTCCGAGGCGACCGTGATGATGTCGTCTTTGGTGATCACCCAGCGCGACGGGCGCAGGCCGTTGCGGTCCAGGGTGCACACTGCGTAGCGGCCGTCGGTCATCACCAGGCCGGCGGGGCCGTCCCAGGGCTCCATGTGCATCGAGATGTATTCGTAGAAGGCGCGCAGGTCCGGGTCCATGTCCTCCACGTTCTGCCAGGCCGGCGGCACCAGCATGCGCACCGCGCGGTGCAGCTCCATGCCGCCGGCGAGCAGCATCTCCAGCATGTTGTCGAGGCTGGAGGAGTCGGAGCCCTCGCGGTTCACCAGCGGCGCCAGCTCCGCCAGCTCCGGAATCAGTTCGGTGGAGAACTTGGGTGTGCGCGCCACCGACCAGTTGCGGTTGCCGGTGATGGTGTTGATCTCGCCGTTGTGGGCCAGCAGGCGGAACGGCTGCGCCAGCGGCCAGCGCGGCATGGTGTTGGTGGAGAAGCGCTGGTGGAAGACACAGATGGCGGTTTCCAGGCGCGGGTCCGCCAGCTCCGGGAAGAATTTCGGCAGGTCCGCAGGGATCATCAGGCCCTTGTAGGACAGCACGCCGGTGGAAAGGCTGGCGATATAGACACCCTCCGCCAACTGCTGCTCCGCCCGGCGCCGGGCGACGTAGAGGCGCGCGTTGAACTTCGCCTCGCCCAGGGGCTCCTCGGCGTCGTTGACCAGCAGGTGCTCGAAGCGCGGCAGGGATTCCCGCGCAATCGGGCCCAGGCAGTCCGGGTTGGTGGGTACCGGGCGCCAGCCGGCGACTCTGAGTCCCTGGGACTCCAGCTCGCGCTCGAGAATCTCGCGGGCGCCCTGGGCGGCGGCCTCATCCAGCGGCAGCATGATGGCGCCGACGGCGTAGGCATCGGTCAGTTCGGCGCCGCAGGCATCGCGGGCCTCGGCGCGCAGGAAGGCGTCGGGTTTCTGCAGCAGCAGGCCGCAGCCGTCGCCGGTCTTGCCGTCGGCGGCGATACCACCGCGGTGCGTCATGCAGGTCAGGGACTCGATGGCGGTCTGCACCAGCTTGTGGCTGGTCTCGCCCTTCAAATGCGCGATCAGGCCAAAACCGCAGTTGTCCTTGAACTCATCCAACCGATACAGACCGCTACCCATAGAATTCCTCATCGTTATCGTTTGGGGGACCTCCGGCGCCAGCTACTAGTCACGCCGCGAGCCTGGGCCGCAATCCACACCGGGCGGTTCGCGACACCCCAGACAAAAAAAGCCCGCTTGCGGGGCTTTTTCTTGTTGGCTTTTTTCTCCCCCGGTTTTCCCCAGGGGGCGCGCAATATTACTGGCGCCCCCCTAGAATTGCAAGGATTGGCAGATTTATGTTCTGCCAAGGGTCAAATAAACCGACTTATCTCCTATTTTCGACCAACACTGTCAAACAGTCCTCACCTCGCGCAAATTCTTGTGCTGCCTGTCACACGGCAGCGCAATTCCGCAGCGCCTCGACCAGCAGTTCCCGCGGCGTATCGTCGACTATCTGCGCGTCTCCCAGCGCCCGCAGCAGCACCAGGCGCAGGCGCCCGTCCAGCACCTTCTTGTCCACCGCCATGGCCTCCAGGAACTGTTGCACACTCATGCCCTCCGGGGCCACCCGAGGCAGCTGCGCGGCACCCAGCAGGGCACGGATACGTTCCACCAGTTCAGCACCTATGCTGCCGCGCAGCCGCGACAGCTCCGCCGCCATCACCATGCCCGCCGCCACCGCCTCGCCGTGCAGCCAGTTGCCGTAGCCCTGCACCGCCTCTATCGCGTGGCCGAAGGTGTGGCCAAAATTCAGTATCGCGCGGCGACCGGACTCCCGCTCGTCCTCCGCCACCACCGCGGCCTTGTCGCGGCAGCAGCGGTCCACCGCATAGGCCAGCGCCTGCGGGTCCCGCTCCAGCAGCCGCGGCATATTGGTTTCCAGCCAGTCGAAGAAAGGGGCGTCACAGATCAGTCCGTACTTGATGACTTCGGCGAGTCCGGCGGAGAGTTCGCGGGCGGGCAGGGTCTGCAGGGTGTCCATGTCCGCCAGCACCAGCCGCGGCTGGTAGAAGGCGCCGATCATATTCTTGCCCAGCGGGTGATTGACGCCGGTCTTGCCGCCGACGGAGGAGTCCACCTGGGCGAGCAGGGTCGTTGGAATCTGCACGAAGTCGACACCGCGCTGGTAGCAGGCGGCGGCAAAGCCGGTCATGTCGCCGATCACACCGCCCCCCAGGGCGATCAAGGTGGTGCTGCGGTTGTGGCGCCGCTCCAGCAGCAGGTCGAAGATGCGGTTGACGGTATCCAGGGTCTTGAAGGCCTCGCCGTCGGGCAGCTCCAGGGTGTCGACCTTATCGAATTCCGACAGACCCTCGAGCAGCCGCGACAGGTACAGCGGCGCGACCGTCTCGTTGGTCACCACGCAGACCTGCCTGCCGCGGATATAGGGGAGTAGATGCTGCGGGTCGCCCAACAGCTGCGATCCGATGACGATGGGGTAGCTGCGCTCCCCCAGTTCCACATTCAGGCAGTGCACGTCGCCCTCCTTGCCGGCCAGAGTTGAACTTCGCTCGCACCAGCCCTTGTGTCGACCGCGAGCAGAAGCGCACTTTAGCACAGGAATGCGCGAGCCCTCAGTCGGCGGTGGAGTCTCGGCCCAGACGCTCGGCCACCATCAGGGCCGCCTGCTTGGGTGTGCAGTGGTCGGTATCGCAGACGATATCCGCCACCTCGCGGTAGAGGGGATCGCGCTCTTTCAGCAGCTCGACGATCCGCGCGCGGGGATCGGCCACCTGCAGCAGGGGCCGGTTGGTGTTCTTCGAGGTGCGCTCCAGCAGTTGGTCGATGCTCGCCTGCAGGTAGACCACCAGGCCGTGCTTCTTCAACTGCTGGCGGTTCTCCTCCAGCAGCACTATACCGCCGCCGGTGGCGATCACCTGGACGGGGCCGCGGCACAGGTCCTTCAGCACCTCGCTCTCGCGGCGGCGGAAACCCGCCTCGCCCTCGACATCGAATATCCACGGGATATCGGCGCCGGTGCGCTCCTCCAGCACCTTGTCGGAATCGGCGAAAGGCAGCTGTAACTCGGCTGCCAGTAACTTGCCGATGGTGGATTTGCCGGCCCCCATGGGGCCGACCAGGAAGAGGGAACGGTTGATCACTTGGCGCCGGAGAAGAAAATCTCGTTTTCGACAATGCGAGGGGTGATGAAGATCAGCAGTTCGCGCTTGTCATCACTGCGCACTGTCTTTTTGAACAAGTTGCCGAGATAGGGGATATCTCCCAGCAGCGGGATCTTGGTTTCGCCTTCGACCAGAGAGCTCTCGAATATACCGCCGAGCACCAGCGTCTCGCCGTTGCCCACCAGCACTCTGGTCTGCAGAGAGTTCACGTTGATGGTCGGAACGCCGGTTGTACCCGCCAGCTGCCCGATACTGTCCTGATTGATATTCAGGGCCATGATGATGTTGTCGTCCGGAGTAATCTGCGGAGTCACGTTGAGCTGTAGCACCGCCTCGCGAAAGGTGATAGACGCGGCGCCGGACGAGGTGGCTTCCAGATAGGGGATTTCCACACCGGACTGGATATTGGCTTCCTGCTTATCACCGGTCAACACCTTGGGTTGAGAGACGATTTCCGCCTTGCCTACATTCTCCAGTGCGGAGAGTTCCAAACCGAGGAAAAAATCACCTTTGATTAATGAATAGGCAACGCTCCCAGCGGCATCCACGACCCCGAGGTCGGTAATCAGGGTATCACTAAAACTCGGAGTCCACGCGACCACCTCAATGGGTTCGCCGTCTGGGCCGAGAATCTTCTGGCCAGTCTGCGGGTCAAACGCATCCGCCTCAGTTTGATTGTCTTCCAGAAAGTAGGAACCATCGAGGGAGCCTACACCTTCCCCAATGCCACCGGGAATGTTGTGATGCTCAGCGTAGGCCCAACGCACACCCAATTCCTTCATGAAGTCGGAATTGGCATTGACGATGCGCGCCTCGATCATCACCTGGCGGATGGGGATATCGATGGCCTCGATCAGATCGCGGAACTGGGCGATCTTCTCATCGGTATCAGTCAGGATAATAGTGTTGGTGCGCTCGTCTACAATTGCGCTGCCGCGGGATGACAGAATGCTGCGCGTGTCAACGTCCTGGCGACCACCGGCAAAACTGCCTTGGCCTGCACCGCCGCCACCCTGCTGGCCGGAGAAGAGAGTAAACAGCTCGCGTGCATCCGCGTAGCGCACGTGGATGTATTCGGTGCGCAGCGGTGCCAGTTCCTCGAGCTGCCGACGGGTTTCCAGTTCCTGGCGCTCGCGCTCGGCGATCTCCGCGGCCGGCGCCACCATAATCACATTGCCCTCCTGGCGCTTGTCCAGCCCCTTCGCCTTCAGGATCAGCTCCAGGGCCTGGTCCCAGGGCACGCCGTCAAGGCGCAGGGTGATACGGCCGGTTACGGTATCGCTGGCTACCAGATTCAGGTCTGTGAAGTCGGCAATCAGCTGCAGGACCGAACGCACCTCGATATCCTGGAAGTTCAGCGACAGCTTCTCGCCAGTGAACTGGAATTCCTTTTGTTTCTCCCGAACTTCCGCCACGGTCAGCGGCTTGACGCTCAGCACATACTCGTTGTCCGCCTGGTAGGCCAGGTAGTCGTAATCGGTGCCCGCGGGATCGACGGAGATAACGGTATTACGGCCATCGTAATCCACGGTAATCGCGTTCACCGGAGTGGCGAAGTCGGTGACGTCCAGGCGCTGGCGCAGGGATTCCGGCAGATCGGCTCCGAGGAAAGTCAGCAGTATCTTGCCCCTGGTGCGCTCCACATCGATATTCACCGCCGGATCCGTCAGGGTGACTATCACCTTGCCCTCACCGGCCTCGCCGCGGCGAAAGTCCACGTTGCTGACCGCCACATTGCCGGCGGCGCGGAACTGCTTTTGGCCGCCGAGGCTCAGGCCCTCTTCGTGGGTGCGCTTCACGGGGGCCGCGGTAACGGAAGCGGTGGTCGCCGAGTCGGCGCCGATTTCCATCACCACCTGGTTGCCCTTGCGCTCACTGGTGTAGACCGGCAACTGATCCAGGTTGACGATCAGGCGGGTGCGGTCCTCACTGGAAACCACCACTGCGCTGCGTGCACTGCCGATACCCAGGGAGTATTTCTTCTGCGGCAGCGCACTTTCCACACCGGCAAAATCCATCACGATACGCGCCGGCTGTTCGATGGTATAGCCGGTCGGTTCCGGCGGCACATCGCTGAACGTCAGCCGCAGCTGTACGCGCCCCCCGGGCAGTTCGGAAAACTGGATATCATTGAGCTGGTTGGTCTGTGCCTGCAATACCGCGGGCGCTCCTGACAAAATCAGCGTCAGACCCAGCAACAGAACCCGAAAGGGAGCCAACACTTTGGCGAGTTGCTTGTTGATCATTATCGGTTGTCCTTCTCTTCCAAAGTCAGCGCCCGCGGCCGCTCAATCCAGCCACCAGTGCCATCCGGTACGATTTCCAAAACATCGAGCTGTGCTGTCGAGGCGTTTACCACCCGGCCGTGGTTCTTGCCCATATAGTTGCCGACGGTGATGCGGTGAATGCCGCCCTCGCCGTCGTCGATCAGCGCCCACAGCTGGCCGCCGCGTGACAGGGTGCCCACCATGGACAAGGCATCAAAATTGAATCCTTCCAGCAGTTCGCGCTGGCGGTTCATATTCGGCGCCACATCGAGCCTGCGCCCCACCAGCCGCTGATCGGATTCCAATACTGGACGAGCGAAGGGGCTGCGTTGCGCCGCTGCGCTGTAGACATAGGGGCTGTACGGGGTAAAAGTTGGAATAGGTTCTATCTGCCCCTTGGGTTTGTGTTTTACAGCAGCCATTTTCTGGCGTAGGTCGCTGTGGCTCCCGTCGAGGCTACAGCCGGCCGCAGCCAGCAGGACGGCGACAAGGGCAATGTATCTGGTCATCCCTCTTCCCCCTGGTCCTTGTAGCGATAAGTCTTGGCGTTGATCACCATGTTGAGCAGAGCCGCTCCATCTTTGCTATTTTCGATATTGAAGTCGTGCAAAGTCACGATGCGCGGCATCCCGGCGATACCGCTGACGAAGGCGCCGAATTCGTGGTATCCGCCCTGCACCTCGATGCGGATAGGCAGCTCCACGTAGAACTCCCCAATCTGCTCATCTTCAAGTTCCACCTTCTGAATAGTCAGCCCACTGCCGCTGCCGTACTCATCGATATCTTCCAGCAGACCGGGAACCTCGGTGTCCTTGGGCAGCTGTTTCAACAATGCGCCGAAGGTCTCCTCCATCTCTGCCAACTGCTCCCGGTAGGCATCGAGGTTGGCGGCCTCGAAAGATTTCTTCTCGAACTGTGTAAACAGCTCCTTTTCCTTATTCGCAGCAAACTCCAACTGCTGGTAGCGGTCTTTGATAAAGACCCAGTAACCACCGCCGATCAGTACAGCAGCTATTACAATCAGCAGCGCTATGCGCCCGGCCAGCGGCCAGACTCCCACGCGCGAGAAATCGATATCGTTGATATCGAGTTCGTTCAGTTTTTTGAGCGTATCCTCCAGTGCCATGGTCGGGACCCTTTAATTAGCCGCGTCAGCTTGTTCTTCGTCTTCTTTCTTGCGCCCGCTGACGTTGACCGTCATCTGGAAGGCGCTGGCCTGTTCACCAAACTCGGGCTTGGCGGTCACACCGGTGAGATTAGGGGACTCGTACCACTCGGACTGATCCAGGTTGCGCATAAAGGACGACACGCGATTGTTGGACTCGGCCACGCCGGCGATTTGCATGGTTTTTCCGCTGCGCTTCAGATTCGTCAGCCACAGGCCTTCGGGGGCCGCGCGCACCATTTCATCGAAATAGCGCACCGCCAGCGGTCGGTTGCCCTGCAGCTCCTGGATCACCCGCATGCGGTCGATCAGCTGCTGGCGGCGCTTCTTCAGGTCCTTGATTTCCTGCACCTGCTTGTTGAGCGCAGTGATTTCCGTCTGCAGCAGCTGGTTGCGCTCGTTCTGGTTGGAGATCTGGCCGTCGACGGTTTTCATCCATAGAAACACGGAAAAACCGGCGGCCATCACCACCAGGACGGCGACCTGCTGGAACTCTTTCTGCTTCTGCGCCCGGTATTCCTGGCGCCAGGGGAGTAGGTTGATCTTGGCCATATCAGTACTCCTTCTCCCGCATCGCCAGGCCGGCGGCGATCATCAGCGACGGTGCCTCGTTGGCCAGCGCCTGGCGGTTGACCCGCGAGGCCACCGCCATATCGAGGAAGGGGTTGGCCACCACCGTGGGCTTGTTCAGTTTCTGGCTGACCAGGTCCGCCAGTCCGTCCATCGCCGCCACGCCGCCGCCGAGGAGTATGTAATCGACGTCGCTGTAGGAGGTGGACGAATAGAAGAACTGCAGGGAGCGGGTGACCTGTTGCACCACCGCGTCGCGGAAGGGCTCCAGCACCTCGGGGTAGTAGTCGTCCGGCAGGCCACTGCCACCCTGGCGCTTGGCCAACCCCGCCTCTTCCGCGGACAGGCCGTAGCGACGCTGTATCTCGTCGGTCAACTGGCGGCCGCCGAACAGCTGCTCGCGGGTATAGACGGTCTTGCCGTCCACCAGCACCGACAGTGCACTCATGGTCGCGCCTATGTCGATCACCGCCACCACCAACTGCTCCTGGGGCGGGAACTGGCGCTCCAGCAGGGTGTAGGCCCGCTCTATCGCGTAGGCCTCCACGTCCACCACCCCGGCCTGCAGCTCGGCGTCCGCAAGGGCGGAGACCCGCTGCTCGACATTCTCACTGCGGCACGCCGCCAGCAGCACCTCGACCTGGCCCTCGCCCTTGTCCGACGGACCCTGCACCTCGAAGTCCAGGTTCACCTCGTCCAGCGGGTAGGGGATGTACTGGTCCGCCTCCAGCGCTATCTGCGCCTCCAGGGCGTCGTCGTTGAGGTCTGCGGGCATCTCCAGGGTCTTGGTGATCACCGCCGAGCCGGATACGGCCACCGCCGCCTGGCGCAGGCGCGTCTTGGAGCGGCGCACCACCTTGCGGATGGCCTCCGCGGTCGCGCCCACATCGTTGATATTCTTGTCCACCACCGCATTCGGGGGCAGGGGCTCCACGGCATAACATTCGACCCGGTATTTGTCGCCATTGCGACTTAGCTCCAGCAACTTGACCGCCGTGGAGCTAATATCGAGTCCCAGCATGGCCTTAGGGCCTTTGTTGAGAAAAGGGAGCATCCCCATTTTTCTTATCTTTTCCGTGGGTTATGAAGATTTGATGTTATAGCACTTTAAATTACCGCCGCAACCGCCAATTGCATAGGTAACAGCGCACAATATTCGTATAATTATTCACCTGACCTGATACAGACGTACACAGAAGCATTTCCATGACCGAAAAAGCCCGCAATCGCCTGCTCTCCCTCCTCTGGCTCGGCCTGGCGGGGGCCGCCGCCGCAGCCATGGTCTTTGCCAGCATCTACCTCTACCTCAAGCCGGGTCTGCCGTCGGTGGAGAGCCTGCGCGACATCCGCCTGCAGACCCCGCTGCGCGTCTACTCGCGGGACATGAAGCTGATCGGGGAGTTCGGCGAGAAGCGGCGCCAGCCAATCGACATAGAGCAGACGCCGGAGCTGTTCGTCAAGGCGGTGCTGGCCGCCGAGGATGCAGGATTTTACTCCCACAACGGCGTTTCGATTAAAGGCTTAATGAGAGCTGCTTCACAATTATTGCAAAGCGGCTCCATCCAGTCCGGCGGCAGCACCCTGACCATGCAGGTCGCGCGGAACTTCTTCCTCAGCCGCGAGCAGCGCTTTGTGCGCAAATTCAACGAGATACTGCTGTCCCTGCAGATAGAGCGGGAACTCACCAAGAATGAGATCCTCGAGCTGTATATCAACAAGATCTTCCTCGGCAACCGCGCCTACGGCTTTCAGGCCGCCGCCCACGTCTATTACGGCCGCGATATCAACGACCTGAACCTTGCCCAATGGGCCATGATGGCGGGCCTGCCCAAGGCGCCCTCCACCTACAACCCGATCGCCAACCCCTCCCGCGCCCTGGTGCGGCGCAACTGGATACTGAAGCGGATGCTGGAGCTGGGTTATATCGACCAGGACGACTACAAGAACTCCATCACCGCGCCGGTCACCGCCAGCTACCACGGCCGCGACCTGGACCTGGACGCACCCTATATCGCCGAGATGGCGCGCAAGGAGGCCGTGGAGCTGTTCGGCGACAGCGCCTACACCGACGGCTACCAGATAATCACCACCGTCGACAGCCGCCTGCAGGACGCCGCGCGCAAAGCGCTGCAACACGGCCTCGAGACCTACGACACCCGCCACGGCTACCGCGGCCCCGAGCAGCGCCTGGACCCGGCGCTGCTGGAAGACAGTGACCAGTTGGTGGACCTGCTGAACGAGATCCCGGTACTCGGCGGCCTGGAGCCGGCGGTGGTCACCGCGGTGGAGCCCAGGCGACTGCAGGTGCAGCTGCGCGACCGCCGCGTGGTGGAAGTGCCCTGGGAAAACGGCCTGGAGTCCATTCGCCCCTACCTGTCGGAGAATGCCCGCGGTCCGCGCCTCAAGTCCGCCGACGAGATGTTCGCCCCCGGCGACGTGGTGCGCCTGCGCCGGGTGGAGATCACTCCCGGGGAGGCGGAGGCCCCGGCCGAACTGCCGGCCGAGGGCCGGGAACTGGCCGCCGACCCCTTTGCCGACCCCGGCGAGCAGGCCGCGCCGGTGGACGAGGAGCCACAGGTGCGCGAGGAGTGGCACCTGACGCAGGTCCCCGAGGCGCAGGGCGCACTGGTTTCGCTGGCGCCGGAGGACGGCGCCATTCGCGCCCTGGTCGGCGGCTACGACTTCCGCCAGAGCCACTTCAACCGCGTCACCCAGGCCGCGCGCCAGCCGGGCTCCAACTTCAAGCCCTTCATCTACGCCTCGGCGATAGAAAAAGGTTATACCGCCGCCAGTATCTTCAACGACGCGCCGATCATCTTCGAGGAAACCAACCTGCAGGACGTCTGGCGCCCGGAAAACTCCAGCGGCGATTTCCTCGGCCCCATCCGCCTGCGCCGGGCGCTGTACCTGTCCAAAAACCTGGTCTCCATCCGCCTGCTGCAGGCGCTCGGCATCGACTATGCGCTGGGCTTTGTGGAGCGCTTCGGTTTCGAGCGCAGCAAGCTTGCCCGCAACCTGACCATCGCCCTGGGCAGTTCGGCGCTGACGCCGCTGGAAGTGGCGCGCGGCTACGCCGCCTTCGCCAACGGCGGCTACCGCGTCGAACCCTACCTGGTGGACAGGGTGCTGGACGTCCACGGGGAGGTGGTCTACCAGGCCCTGCCGCTGACCGTGTGCCATAACTGCCCGGAACCGGGCAGCGAACAACTGCCGGCGGAGCCGATGAACCTGGCCGAATTGCAAACGGAAGCCAGCGCGGTTGAGCCGGGAGAGGAGCCTATCGAGCTGCGCACCCTGCCAGTGGCCCCACTGGACGGTGCCGAGCAGGCGCGCCCCCGCGCCCCCCGGGCCATATCGCCGCAAACCGCCTATATCATGGATTCAATCCTGAAGGACGTGATCAAGAAGGGCACCGGCCGCAGAGCCCTGGTGATGAAGCGCGGCGATATCGCCGGCAAGACGGGTACCACCAACGGCCCGCGCGATGCCTGGTTCTCCGGCTACAGCTCCTACCTGGCCACCAGCACCTGGGTCGGCTTCGACTCCAACGGCGAACTGGGCAAGACGGAGTACGGCGGCTCCGCCGCGCTGCCCATTTGGATCGACTTTATGACTACTGCGCTGGAGGGGCTGCCGGAACGCCACCTGCCGCAGCCGGACGACATAGTGACGGTACGCATCAACCCGCGCACCGGCCTGCGCAGCGCCCGCGGCGGCATGTTCGAGATATTCCGCTCCGACCGGCTTCCCGGGCGCGGAACCTACAGCTCCTTCCAGCCGGCCTACTCCGACGAAGACGGTGATACCCCCGACGACGAGCAGTCGCAGGAGGCGCTGCCGGAAGAGCTGTTCTGATCGGCGAGGCCGAATAAAAAACGGGGCCATCAGGCCCCGTTTTTGTATGTGTCGCAATAAGAAGCTCAGCGCAGGCGGCGGTACTCCAGGCAGGCCCGCTCCAGTTCGGGCAGGTCGGGGATCACCGCCTCCTCCCCGGACAGCGCCACATGCATCAGTTCGCCCTGCCGGCAGGACTGTTCACGGCCCGCCAGCTCATCCGGGGTCACGCGCACCAGACGCGGCGTGCCCTGCAGTACCAGGGCGAAAAACGGCAGGTCGCCCTGGGGATTGCCACTGTTGAGCACCGCGATGCGCCCGCTGTCGCTGGCGGTGGCCAGCGGCTGGCCGCGCATCACCTCGAAGGACAGCAACGGCAGCCGCTGCTCGCGCCAGTTGAGCTCGCCCAGGTACCAGGCCGGTGCGTCATAGGTGGCCACCGGCGTCTGCATGGCGATCACCTCCGACAGTGTATCCACCGGTACCAGCAGCTGGCCATCCGCCAACGGCAGCAGCAGGCTGCTGACTTCCTGGGGCAGATCCACCGGCAGTGCTTCAACTTCGCTCATTTCATTCTCTTCTCATCTTTGGGTGCGCTTAGGGGTTGATTCGCGGGCGCCTTCGGCGCCCAAATCAGTTATCCCGCGATTTGTATCCACCCTATCCGCTCACCACTTCCTTCCCGGTGTATTCGCGGATCGCCGCCAGCAACACCTCTTCCTGGTAGGGCTTGCCCAGATAGTGATTCACTCCCAGGGACAGGGCGTGGTCGCGGTGCTTCTTGCCGGTGCGCGAGGTAATCATCACGATGGGGATATCCCGCAGACGGTGGCTTCCGCGGATATGCCGCGCCACCTCGAAGCCGTCCATTCGCGGCATCTCGATATCCAGCAGTATCAGGTCGGGAATATTGTCCTGAAGCTGGATGACCGCGTCCTGGCCATCCTTCGCGGTACTGACCAGGTAGCCCTCCCGCTCCAGGAAGCGCGAGGTTACCTTGCGCACCGTCACCGAGTCGTCCACCACCATCACCGTCTGCTGGCGCTCTTCCGGCTCCGGGTGCGCCGGCTTCGCCTCCACCTGCAGCTGCGGCATCTCCGGGCGCGCCAACTGTGCGGCCTGGCGGCGCAGCAGCGCGTGGGGATCGAGAATCACCACTACGGTACCGTCGCCGGTCACCGTGGCGCCGGAAACCCCTTGCACGCCGGCGAACTGCGGACCCAGGCTCTTCACCACGATTTCGCGACTGCCCATGATCGCATCCACCTGCAGCGCCATGGCGTGCCCCTCGGAGCGCACCAGCAACACCGGCAGCTGCATATCCTCCACGCTCAGCTTGGGCTGCGCCTGTGACTGCAGTAGGGTGCCGAAGTAGCTCACCTGGTAGGGCTCGCCGGCGTACTCGAAGCGGGCGTCGCTGGAGCGGTAGTAGTGCTCCAGTTCGAAGGGGCTGAGGCGCACTATGCCCTCGATGGTGTTCAGCGGCAGGGCGAACAGGTCCTCGCCTATCTTCACCATCAGGGCGCGGTTCACCGACACGGTAAACGGCAGCCGCACGACGAACTCGGTACCCAGGCCCGCCTGGGAACTAATATGCACACTGCCGCCTATCTGCTTGATCTCGGCGGACACCACGTCCATGCCGACGCCGCGGCCGGAAATCTGCGTCACCTTGTCGGCGGTACTGAAGCCCGCCTGCAGGATGAACTGCAGTATCTCGTTGTTGGACAGCTCCGCATCCGGGCGCATCAGGCCGCTCTCCACCGCCTTCTGGCGCACCTTCATCAGGTTGATGCCGGCGCCGTCGTCGCTAATGGTGAGCACTACCTCACTGCCTTCCCGCGCCAGCGCCACATTGATACGGCCCCGCTCCGGCTTGCCGGTGGCGGCGCGTTGTTCCGGCATCTCGATGCCGTGGTCCACCGCGTTGCGCAGCATATGCTCCAGCGGCGCCACCATGCGTTCCAGCATGGACCTGTCCAGCTCGCCCTCGACGTTGGAGAACACCAGGTCCACCTGCTTGCCCAACTCGGCACTCACCTGGCGCACTATGCGGCGCAGGCGCGGCACCAGGCGCGAGAAGGGCACCATGCGCGAGCGCATCAGGCCCTCCTGCAGTTCGGTATTGACCCGCGACTGCTGCAGCAGCAGCGTCTCGGTATCGCGCGCCTTGTTGCCGAGGGTGGCGCGCAGCTCCAGCAGGTCCGAGGTGGATTCCAGCAGGGAGCGGGACAACTGCTGGATGGACGAGTAGCGGTCCATCTCCAGCGGGTCGAAGTTATCGTCCTGTTCCGCCAGCTGTTCCTGGCGGAAGAGTATCTGCGCTTCGGTTTCCATATCCAGGCGGCGCAGCTGTTCGTTCAGGCGCGACAGGGTGGCGTCCATTTCGTCGAGCGCCAGGCCGAACTCGCTGACCTGCTCCTCCAGGCGGCCGCGGGAGATGGAGGTCTCGCCGGCCAGGTTGACCAGCTCCTCCAGCAGTTCCGCGGCGACCCGCACCATCTCCTGGGGCTGGCCTCTCGACGAGGCACCGGACTCGCGCTCGCTGACACCGCCCTTCTTGCGGATAAACGGCAGCACATTGCTGGCGGACTCGGCGGCCGGTGCGGGCGAAGCCACTTGCGGCTGCTGTGCGGCCGGCGCCAGCACAGGCTCCGGTTCCGCTTCCAGCGGCGCTTCCGCGACTTTGGCAATCTCTTCCTCCGCAATGGTTTCCGCGCTCGGCAGATCGTGGTGCTCTATGGTCCAGTCCACGGGGTTGAGCCCCACCGGGCTGGCATCCTCCGCCAGCTGCCCGTCGGCCCACCGGGTGCTGAGCAGCTGTGCAAAGGCATCCAACTGGTCGCCGGCCATCCAGGCGCGCACGGTCTCCACCCCGGCGGCGATACGGTCGTAGATCGCGTGGGCGTCGGCAAAGAATTCCGCAGAGGGCTCGGCACTCCCCTGCATGCCCTCGATCACCGTCTCGAAGCGGTGCGCCACTTCGCCCAGGCCCATCAGCCCGGCCATGCGCGCGCCCCCCTTGAAGGTGTGCAGCACCCGCTTCAGGGCCTCGGCCTGGCCGTGGTCTGCCGGTGCCTGCTCCCAGCCCTGGATCAACTCCTCCAGTTCGTCGATCAGGTCGCCGGCCTCTTCCATAAACACGTCGACCACGTCCGGGTCGATCTCCGCCAGCAGCTTTTGCAGTTCGCCGTCGGCGGAAGCGGCACTGTCGGCCGCCACTTCCTGCGCGCCCGGCACGGGGGCTGCCGGCTCCTCTATCCACTCGGCCGCGAGCGGCAGCTCCTCTTCAGCCGTAAGCGTTTCAATCCCGCCGGCCGCAGCCGCTTCGCCCTCACCGGCTGTGAAGGCTTCCGCCGGGGGCACCTCGACCTGCGACTGCCGCTCAACGGCCAGCAGTTCGTCGAAGCTCAGCTCGCCGAATTCGTTATTGTTTGTCGCCGCCTCAACAGTGATTTCCTGTTCCGCGACGGGCAGGTTGGCGCTGTCTATGCCCAGCTCGGACCAGTCGTAATCGTCTTCCGCCGCGGGCGCACTGTCGCCCTGGGCCAGGTAGCGCAGCGCCTCACCGACCGCCTCGCTGACCTCGGGCAGGTCCTGGCCAACGGCCACGGCATCGACCAGGTCCAACAGCTCGTCGTGGCCCTGCTCCAGGGCTGACCAGAGCGCCGGTTCCTCCTCCAGGCGGCCGTCGATGACTTTGCGGTAGACGTCCAGCAGCAGCTGTGACAGTTCGGCCAGGGTCGGCAGCTGGGCGCGGCTGGCGGCCTCCTGCAACACATCCAGCTCTTCAGCAACCGGTGTCAGCAGCGACCTGTCGCCGGGGTGGGCGCGCCATTGATTCAGCATCTGGTCCGCGTCCAGCAGCACCTTCATACCGTCGGCCATGATGACCGCCAGCAGTTGCGGATCCACCGCTCTGGGCTCGTTGGCCTCGCGCTCGCGGATCAGGTGGCCGACCGCGCGCTCCTGCAGTTCCGCAACGCGGGCGAGGAACTGCTCAGACTTTTCGATCACCAGGGGTTCGCCGGCGCGGATCTGCACCAGCACATCGCGCACATAGTCGGCACCGTCGCCGATCAGCTCGTAGATGTCCGCATCTATCGGCACCTGGTAGGTACGCAGTTCCTTGGCGAAGCGCTCCAGTGGTGCCACCAGCTGCGCCACCACCGTGACTTCCGCCATATGAGCGGAGCCCTTCAAGGTGTGCAGGGCCCGGTGCAGGGGATCGGACGGCACGCCGTAGACAGGCGCCGCCTCGTGCATATCGGCGAGGAAGCCGTCCACCACGGCCAGGTGTGTCTCCGCCTCCTGGGCAAAGATCTCCCACAGCTGGTCGTTGTCTTCATCTACCTCGGTCGCTTCTTCGGCCACCTGCGCGGCTGCTACCGGCGACTCCGGTTGTACCTGGAGATCCGCAGGCACCTCGCCGCGACTCAGTTGCTGGGCCCAGCCCTCCAGTTGCGCGGTGCGCTCCGGCTCCGGGTCGCCCCTGCCTAAACGGAAGCCCTCGATCATGGACGGCAGCTTCTGGCGCACCTGCTCCACCAGTTCCGCGTGGACGCGGCCCGGCTTGACCGTGTCGTCGATGACCCGGTTGAGCATATTCTCTACGGCCCAGGCCAGTTCGCCGATCTCCAGCGCCTCGACCATGCGGCCCGAGCCCTTCAGGGTGTGGAAGCCTCTGCGGAATTCCACCAGCGCCTCGCGGTTGGCGAAATTCGCCGCCCACAGAGGGAAGTAGTGTCCGATGGTCTCCAGGACCTCGGCGGCCTCCTCCAGGAATATCTCGACTATCTCGTCGTCGATCAGGCTGTCGTCGTCTTGCGGCAGGGCTGCAGCCGGGGCCACCGGATCCCGGTCCGCCTCGGTTTCGGCGGCGGCGGCTTCCTTCTCGACGCGTTCGGTGGTGGCAGCTTCGGTCGCGACAGTGTCGGCCGATTCTGCGGTGGCGAACCAGCTGTCCTCTTCCCCTACCGCCGCAGGCGCTTCCGCCACGTCATTCACTTCCGGTGCTGCTGTCCGGCCACCGTCGAAGTCCGTATCGAAGCCATCCAGCACAGCGGCCTCTTCCGCCGCGGTGTCTTTCTCCGGAGCTGCCTCTTCGACAGCCGCGCTGACCAGGCTCTCGTCGGTCACTGCAAAGCCGAGGGTGGCGACGCTGTCTTCCGCCAGTGCCAGCAGCATGTCGGCGTCCTCGATACCGTCGGCGCGGCGCTCGAGGTAGTACTCGACACTGGTAATGGCGTCGGCCAGTGTGTCGAGCAGTTTCCACTCCGGCTGCTCGGCGGCATCGATCAGCTGTTCGCGGATATAGCGCCTGCAGGCACCGACGATCTCCGCGGCGCGGCTGTAACCGACCATGTCCAGGCCGCCGCAGACCTCCTGCAGCCGTTCCGGAACCCGGTTCAGGTAACTGATATCCCAATGGCTGGCGATGTACTCCACCACCGCCTCCTTGACCGCCTCCAGGCCGAGGCGCGCCTCGCGCAGCACCGTGTCGGTGGCGTCGCCCATCAGTGGCTGATCGCTGTCGACCTTCTTGTTGCGCGCCACGGTGGCAGCCAGCGCACTGTCCAATTGCACCAGGTCACCGGCAGCGCGCATCAGCAGTTCGTCGACGTCGCCGCCGCGGGAGCCCTCAGCCCCTAGAGAGCCCTCAGCCCCTAGAGAGCCTTCAGTCCCCCCTCGAGAGGCGTCGCGCAGGCATTCGTAGACACTGCGGGCGCGATTGCGCTGGTTCTCCAGCCCGAGGATGCCGAGGGTGTCCGCCAACCGCTTGGCGATGGCGGCGGTATCGGACAGCGGCGGCCGCTCGGCGGCGGCACCCGGCTCGAGCGCCTCGCGCACCAGCTGCAGCTCCTCGCGCAGTGCGGCCACGGCGGTACCCAGGGCCTCGGGACCCATGGCCAGGGCGTCTTCGGTATCCGGGCGCGGTGTGCCGGGCACTGCCCTGTCGAGGGCGTAGGCCTGGTAGAGGGCCTGGCAGCGCGGGCCGTTGGGGCCGGCCAGGTAGACGTAGAAGAGTAAATTGCGCACCAGGTCGCGATCCAGGCGCGCATCCAGTACAGGGGCACCGCGCCCCTGCAGCAGGCGGAACTCCACATCGATGCGGCGCAGCAGCTGACGCAATGCCGGCATCACACCGATGCGGTGCTCGCCGACGGCCTCGAAGATGCCGAGCAGTATCTGCCACAGCGGCTGGCGCATACTGCCGCTGTACAGCAGCGCCATCTTTTCGGTGACCTTGACCAGGTAGGCCAGGCTTTCGCCGCTGTTGACGTCGCGGATCAGGCCGGCACCGGCGACGTGGTACATCTTGCGCAGCTTGCCCACCAGCTCCTGCAGCCTGGTGTTGTCATCGAGGAGGGGCTGGCGCTTGCCGCTGGCCTGCTCCAGGGGAGACAGATCCGGGGCAAAGAGGGCGCCCTCGGTGATCAGGCGCTCGCGGCGCACCGCGCGCAGGTCGTTCAGCAGCGGCAGCAGCAGCACCGCGTTGTCGCGGCGCTGGTAGGCGACCTTATCCAGGTAGAGCGGCAGCTCGAGCAGGGCGCGCATCAGGAACTCGCGCGTCTCGTCACTGTTTTCCACTTCACCAACCGCCAGCGCTTGCACCAGCTGCTCCATCTCCTCGGCGAGCATGGCCGCGCCGGTCAGCTCGGCCATATGCAGGCTGCCGTGCACCTGGTGGATCAGCTCCAGGCAGTGCTTCAGCGGCGCCGGATCGGCGGTGGAGTCCGAGGCGAAAGTCTCCAGCAGCTGTCGCGCCTGCGCCAGCGTCTCGTTGATTTCGCCCGTCAGCCAGTCCAGGGCCAGGAAGTTCGGATTGTCGTGACTCACGCCAAGTCCTCAGTAATTCAATCTGTACGCGGCGCAACCTCCGGCTGCGGCCCGCAGCCGGGAGGGGTTCCCTGCACCTTTTCCGGTCGGCGCCCTTCTATATCGCGCCGGCCATGGAACGCTTCTGTGTCGGATCAGGCCAGGGCCCGGTCTTCGCGCTCTTCCAGGGCCTCTGCATCCTCGCCGTCCAGCAGCGGGAAGTCCTCGTCAGCCATTTCCGGCAGTTCCACATCGTACAGATCGCCAGTTTCCTCGACGCTCTCCTCGCTGGGCAGTTTGAAGCCGGCAACGGATTCGCGCAGGGCGTTGGCGGTCTTGGCCAGGTTACCGATCGACTGGGCAGTGGCCTGGGTACCGGCAGAGGTCTGCGAGGTGATCTCCTGAATCACGTTCATCGTGTTGGAGATGTGGCCGGCGGAGGACGCCTGCTGGCGCGCCGCGTTGGAGATGTTCTGGATCAGGGCCGCCAGGTTGGTGGATACGCCCTCGATCTCTTCCAGGGCGACACCGGCGTCCTGGGCCAGGCGGGCACCGCGCACCACCTCGGTGGTGGTCTGCTCCATCGACACCACCGCCTCGTTGGTGTCCGACTGAATCGCCTTTACCAGTCCCTCGATCTGCTTGGTCGCAGCGGCGGATCTTTCCGCGAGGCGCTGTACCTCGTCCGCTACCACCGCGAAGCCGCGGCCCGCGTCGCCGGCCATGCTTGCCTGGATGGCGGCGTTAAGGGCGAGAATGTTGGTCTGGTCGGCAATGTCGTTGATCAGGCTCACGATATCGCCAATTTCCTGGGAGGATTCACCCAGGCGCTTGATCCGCTTGGAAGTGTCCTGGATCTGCTCGCGAATGGTATCCATGCCCTTGATGGTGTTCTGTACCACCTTGGCGCCGTTGCTCGCGATCTGTACCGAGCGCTCCGCCACCTGGGCCGATTCGGCGGCGTTGGCGGATACCTGGTCGATGGTCACGGCCATTTCGTTCACCGCCGCGGAGGCACCGGCAATTTCCTGCGCCTGGTGCTCGGAGGCCTCGGCCAGGTGCAGGGCGGTCTGCTGGGTTTCCTGGGACAGCCCGGATACCTCCTGGGCCGCGCTGTTGATCCGCGATACCAGCACGCGCAGCTGGTCGATGGTGTAGTTAATGGAGTCCGCAATGGCGCCGGTGAAGGCCTCGGTTACCGTGGCGGTGGTGGTCAGGTCACCGTCCGCCAGGTCGGCCAGTTCGTCCAGCAGCTGCATAATTGCCTGCTGGTTGCGCTCGTTGGTGTCGGATTCCTCGCGCAGGCTGCGGCGGGTACCGGAGAAGGCCGCGATCATCATGCCGAAGATCAGGAGTACGAATACGCCGGCGGCCAGCATGATGGTCTGGTTGTTCGGCTGGCGCTCGCCCGACAGGTTGACGATGCGGTCGTTCAGACGCGACAGGGCTTCCAGCAACTGCGGCGAGGAGGCCTGGATACCGTCTGTCGCCTGGCGGGTGGCGAACAGCGCCGGAGTGGCCTCGAAGATCTCGCGCACCGAGGAGCTCACGAATTCGAACAGCTCGGTAATCTCGTCCAGCGACTGGCGGGCCTCCTCGTCGGTGACGCGGGAGATACCCATTACCACGTCGCCGCTCTTCATGCCCTCGACCACCTTACCGAAGAGACTGGCGTCGGTGTTGAACTGGTCCGCCGCGGCCTCGGCGTCTTCGCCGCCCTGCAGCATCTTGTCGATGTTGCGGCCGATGCGCTCGGCGCGCCACACCTGCAGCTGCGCCTGCTCCACCTGGTTGGCCGGGGCGCCGTTGGCCAGCAGGATTTCCACGATATTGTTGTGTTCGGCCTGCAGTTCCGGCAGTGAGTCGTTCAGGGTGCTGGCGACATCGTTCAGGAAGATGATCGAGTCCTTGTTACCGATGATGGTGTCGGCCTGCTCGCGCACCTGGCGCCACACCTGGCCGTAGCCGGCCAACTCGGATTCCAGTGCGCGGCGGGTGCCGGCGTCGGCGCCCTGCAGCTGGTTCCAGGTGGAGGCCATCTGGCCGACCACCGTTTCCAGTTCGGCGAAGGCCTGCTCGTCACCGGCAGTGGCCGCCGGCGCATAAGACACAATCTGGTAGGAAAGTGCGCGCAGTTCCGCAACCTGTTGCAGATACTCTTTGTCACGGTCGCCCTGGGACTGCACCAGGTAGATGATGACGATCAGCCCCGCCAGTGTGGCGAGTACCAGCAGACCCATAAACAACGCTGCGGGGTTACTGCGCAACGCGGAAAAGGAACTCTGGGAGCCTGTTTTCATAGTTTACTCCTGGCGGACCTGTGCATCAGGCCAATTCTTTTTTATCACCACTTTATTTAACGCTTTGTCCGGGACAGCCCTCACTTTCGCCGCGTGCTGCTCTCAGAAAGTCACCCAGCGGTCAAAGCGCCCGGATTTTCCCTCAAGGGAAAAATCAGAATGCCGCAGCCCTAATGGGCTGCGGCATCCATAAACTGAAAATCACTGATCAATGCCTGCATGTCGAAGACCAGCCAGCGCTCCTGCTGTAGCGCAAACTGGCCGTTGACCATGGGTGCAAAGGGTTCCATAAGATCCCCCGGCGCGCCCGTGGCATACTCCAGGGCCAGGTGCTGCATGCCGTGCAGTTCGTCGACGATCAGGCCTGCGTAAACCTTCTCATGCTCCACAACCAGCACCCGGCGCCGCTGGCGCGGGCCGCTGAGATGGCCGCCGAAAAAAGCCGCCAGGTCGAACAGCGGCAGCAGGCGGCCGCGCACATTGGCCACACCGCGCACCCAGGGCTGGACGCCCGGAACAAAGGTGTACTGGGGCACTTCGAGCAGTTCCACCACCTCGTCCATCGTAGCGACGAAACGGTGACCCAGGAGGGAGAAGCCGATACCCGTCCAGTAGGGTTTTACTTCCTGGCGGCCGGGCAGGCCGGCGGCCTGCGCCTTGGCGCGCCTGGCGATATCAACCAGTGCGAGATAGGGAGTCTGACGTGACTGCACTCTAGGGCCTGTTAACACTAAATTAGATGGCCGCGATGGAGGCCGTTTTTCCGCAAGACAAGGCGCAGTGAGCGCCGTGTGGTCCGCCGCATAAGCGAGCTGCAACGCAGGATTGCGGGGAAACGGCCCCGTCCCTCCGGGTTGCGCCCCGAAACGGGCCATGCGGCGTTGCTCGTCGTTCATTTAGCATACTAAACCACTCTCCTCGCGCCTTGCCTGGCCCGTTTTGGGGCGGCAACGCGGCTATCTAATTTAGTGTTAACAGGCCCAGCAGCTGGCCTAGGCCAACACCTCCTCGATGGTGCCCAGCAGCTTCCTCTCGTCTACCGGCTTGGTCAGGTAGGCGCGGGCCCCCTGGCGCATGCCCCAGACGCGGTCGGTGTCCTGGTCCTTGGTGGTCACAATGATGATCGGGATACCCGCGGTATTGTCGTCCTTGCTCAGTTGGCGGGTGGCCTGGAAGCCGTTAAGGCCCGGCATCACGATATCCATGAGGATCACGTCGGGGCGCTGCTCGCGCGCCACATCCACGCCGTTTTCGCCATTGGTGGCAGCGATCACAGCGTGGCCGTTCTTTTCCAGCATGGTGGTCAGCTTGTGTGTTTCTGTTGGCGAGTCGTCAACAATTAATACTCTTGCCATTGGTTCCCCGCGACATTTTTGTCCGCAACAACTCCGCCGGTAGCGGGCGCTGCAGGGTTTGTTGTCGTTATTGGCGAGCGGCACCCCAGAGAGGTCCCGCTCACACGCCCTTGCTCGATTGCTGTTCCTGCCTGCCCCAAAGGGGAAACGGCAGTGTTCGAATTTTCACCGCACTGCGACCGCCCGGCGGCCAACAGTGGAAACTATTCTACGCCAGCACTGTTAACAAAGTCACAGTACTTTGCCCCGGCATCTCAAGCCGCATGGTGCGGCTTGGCGTGCGCGGAAATTGCCCCCAGCAGCTCGCTCTTGCTAAACGGCTTGGTCAAATATTGATCGCAGCCAACCACACGGCCCTTGGCCTTGTCGAACAGGCCGTCCTTGCTCGACAGCATCACCACCGGCGTGGAGCGGAATTCGCTGTTGTTCTTGATCAGCGCGCAGGTCTGGTATCCATCCAGGCGCGGCATCATGATATCGACGAAGATAATGTCCGGACGGGAGTCGGCGATCTTCGCCAGTGCATCGAAACCGTCTGTTGCGGTGACGACCGTACAGCCTGCCTTCTGCAACAGTGTCTCGGCGGTGCGACGAATCGTCTTGCTATCGTCGATCACCATCACCGTCAGGCTTTCCCAGTTGAGCTCCATAGTGTTATTGAATCCCCTGTTTACTTATTGGGCACTTTTATAAATCTACAGCGCGTGCGCCTGGCGGTGTCCGGCGGTGCTGGTACGCCAGCCCGGTCGGAATGCTCATGTACTAAAGTACACTCCGCTTCCTGTGCCCCGGCGGCCACCACCAGCCACCCGCTCGCTACGATTTCTAAAGGTGCCCTTATTTTCGGGCACGCCTGAAAGCGTTGTCGGGAATGCCCTTTGTTCAACCACTTGCAGGGTCTGGGCGCCTCGGTTGGTTGAGGTCGCACATAGGGACCAACTTTTATCACAGAACCCCAAGTGAATCTACCGAAGGAATGGAGCCGGCAGCACTGCCGTACAAATTGTCACCAAAGTTCGGTGCAACAGAAAAATTCGCCGCAATTTGCTCACAAAATCGCCACAGCGAATCAGCATCAAACGGTTGCGCACCCGCCGGGCAACTCTTACCTTAAGCGCAAATTTCACCCGGCACGGACACAGGTATGAGTTACTCCCTCGGCGTGGTGATGGATCCCATCGCCAAGATCCATTTTAAGAAAGACACCACCCTGGCGCTGTTACAGGCCGCACAGCGCAGCGGCTTTGACCTTTTTTATTTTGAGCAGGGAGACCTCTACCTGGACTGCGGCAGGGCCATGGCCCGCGGCCGGCCGCTGAAAGTGTTCGACAACCCCGAGCGCTGGTTCGAGCTGGGGGTCGCCGCAGAGATGCCGCTGGGCGAGATCGACACCCTGCTGATGCGCGTCGACCCGCCCTTCGACAACGAGTACGTCTACTCCACCTATATCCTCGAGGCGGCGGAGCGCGAGGGCGCGCTGGTAGTGAACAACCCCCGGGCACTGCGCGACTGCAACGAGAAAATTTTTGCCACCACCTTTCCCCAGTGCTGTCCGCCGCTGATCGTCAGCCGCGACCTGCCGAAACTGCGCGAATTTCACAATAGTCACAAGGATGTGATCTTCAAGCCCCTGGATGGCATGGGGGGCACCGGCGTCTTCCACTGCAAACCGGACGGCGCCAACCTGGGCGCCATCCTGGAGATGCTCACGGACAACGGCCGCAGGCAGATCATGGGCCAGCGCTACATCCCGGAAATAAAGAACGGTGACAAGCGCATCCTGGTGGTAAACGGCGAGGCGGTGCCCTACTGCCTGGCGCGCATCCCCGAGGCCGGCGAGACCCGCGGCAACCTGGCCGCCGGAGGCCGCGGCGAGGCGCGCCCGCTGTCCGACCGCGACCGCTGGATCGTCGAGCAGGTGGCGCCGGCGCTGAAGGAAAGGGGACTGCTGTTTGTGGGCCTGGACGTGATCGGCGAATACCTGACCGAAATCAACGTCACCAGCCCCACCTGTGTGCGCGAAATCGACGCCGCCTACGGCACCGATATCGGCGCCCTGCTGATGAGCGCCATCACAGACCGGTTGGCACAAAAGGGGTAAACTGGGCGGCCGCTCCAAGTGATGGTTGGGCGGAACAGCATAAGCAGTAACCAATAACGAACAATGAACCCGACCGCCGACACCACGCAACTCCAGGCCACCCAGCAGGACCGCTTCGTGTTCGCCCTGTTTCTCGCCTGCGCCTTTCACGCGCTGGTGATCTTCGGTATCGCCTTTTCTGCGCCCGAGGCGCGGCAGGCGCCGCCGACCCTGGAGGTGACCCTGGCGCAACACCACTCCGTCCAGGCCCCCGAGGACGCCGACTACCTGGCCCAGCACAACCAGCAGGCCAGCGGCACCGCCGATACGCCGAAGGAACTGTCCAGCAACCGCCGCGCGGAGATCGCCGACACCGCCATCCGCGAGGTCAACCCGCTGCCGCAGCAGCAGGCCGCGCGCCCGGCGGAGCAGCGCCGCCAGCTGGTCACCACCATCGGCGACAGCCCGCAACAGGCGCCGGAACTGCCCGCCGAGGACAAGCCGTCGGAGGAGAAGCGCGGCGACGCGCCCAGCGACCTGCCGCTGACCAACCCGGAGATCGCCAGCCTGCAGGCGCGCCTGGACAAGATCCGCCAGACCATCGCCCAGCGCCCGCGGGTGCGCCGCCTGACCTCAGTGGCCACAAGAGCCTCCGCCGACGCCGCCTACCTGCACGACTGGCGCCAGAAGGTGGAGGCCGTCGGCAACGACAACTTCCCCGAAGAGGCACTGCAACAACAGATCACCGGCAGCCTGCGCATGATGGTGCGCCTGCTGCCCACCGGCGCGGTGGAGGAAGTGGTCATCCTCGAGTCCTCCGGGGAGCGTATCCTCGACGACGCCGCCCAGCAGATAGTGCGCCTGGCCGCCCCCTTTGCCCCCTTCCCGGCGGAGATCCGCAAGGAGGCCGACCGCCTGGAAATCATTCGCACCTGGCGCTTCGAGATGACCGGCTTCTCAACCGCGGCCGGGGGGCTGCCGAAGCGCGGCTAGCGGGGAAAAGCCCCACCGGCAAATATTTTCCGGGCGGCTGGTGGCGGCAGGCTAGAATTGTTTTTCGCGCCCGCAATCCGATGGCACTGACCTATGCACAACACCAACATCGACAGCGACCTGACCCACGACAGCCTGCGCGGCCAGTTCCTGCTGGCCATGCCGGGCATGCAGGACCCGCGCTTCAGACAGACCATCGCCTTCATGGTCGAGCACACCGGTGAGGGCGCCATGGCCATCGTCATCAACACGCCCAGCAAGGTGACCTGGAAAGCCGTGTTCGAACAGCTGTCGCTGGAGGATGTCAGCCTGCGCGGTGACGAGACGGTCCTGCTGGGCGGCCCCATGTCACCGGAGCAGGGCTTTGTGCTGCACGGTGCCGGCGTGAAGTTCGACTCCACCCTGGAGGTCAGTGACGACATCAGCCTCACCGCCTCCAAGGACATCCTCGAGTCCCTGGCCGCCGGCCGCGGCCCCGACGACGTGCTGCTGGCACTGGGCTACGCCGGCTGGGGTCCGGGCCAGTTGGAAGAGGAACTGGCGGACAACGCCTGGCTGACCCTGCCGGCGGAAGCGGAAATTCTCTTCGCTACTCCCTGGCAGAAGCGCTGGCACGCCGCCGCCGCCCGCCACGGCATCGACCTGTCCGGCATCGGCTCCCAGGCGGGACACGCCTAGTGAGTGCTGCGCCCAAACCCGTCACCGCGCTGGCCTTCGACTTCGGCACCCGCTCCATCGGCCTCGCCTTCGGCCAGAGCCTGACCGGCAGCGCCCGCGAACTGCCGCCGCTGCCGGCGAAGGACGGCAAACCGGACTGGGACAGGGTGCAAAAGCTGATCGACGAGTGGCGGCCGCAGTACCTGCTGGTGGGCCTGCCGCTGAACATGGACGGCAGCGAGAGCGAGTTCGGCGCCCGCGCGCGCAAATTCGGCCAGCGGCTGCACGGCCGCACCGGCCTGCCGGTGGAATATGTGGACGAGCGCCTCAGCACCCGCGCCGCCAAGGAGGAGGCGCGCGAGCGCGGCCACCGCGGCAGCTACGCCGACAACCCGGTAGACTCCATCGCCGCGCGGATCTTCCTCGAGGACTGGCTGCGCTCGCGCAGTGGTCGGTGGTGAGTGGTCAGTGATTGGTGGTTGGTGGTAGGCTCTCTCGCCACGAATCACTAACCACTAGCCACTGACCACTACCCTATGCCCATCACCCGCATCCGCATCGCCACCCGCGAGAGCGCCCTGGCCCTCTGGCAGGCCAACTACGTCAAGGACCGCCTGCAGCAACAGCACCCGGAAATCGAGATAGAACTGCTGCCGCTGACCAGTCGCGGCGACAAGATGCTGGATATCCCCCTGGCCAAGGTGGGCGGCAAGGGCCTGTTCGTGAAGGAACTGGAAGTGGCCATGCTCGAGGGCCGCGCGGACATCGCCGTGCACTCGATGAAGGACGTGCCGATGGAGTTCCCCGCGGGCCTGCACCTGCCGGTGATCTGCGAGCGCGAGGACCCTCGCGACGCCTTTGTGAGCAATCACTACGCAAGCCTGGACCAGCTGCCCGGAGGCGCCGTGGTCGGCACTTCCAGCCTGCGCCGCCAGTGCCAGATACTGGCCCACCGCCCGGACCTGGAAGTGAAGTTCCTGCGCGGCAATGTCCAGACCCGCCTGGCCAGACTGGACGCCGGGGATTTCGACGCCATAGTGCTGGCCTCGGCCGGCCTGCTGCGGCTGGAACTGCGCGAGCGCATCCGCGAATGCCTGCCGGTGGAAGTGTCCCTGCCCGCCGGCGGCCAGGGCGCCGTGGGTATCGAGTGCCGCGGCGACGGCGAACTGGAGGAACTGTTGCGGCCGCTGCACTGCGAAGCGACCGCCGCGCGCCTGGCGGCGGAGCGCGCCGTCGTGAAACGCCTGAACGGCGGCTGCCAGATCCCGATCGGCTGCTACGCGCAGTTCCTTGATGAAAACGGGCAGGATGGCGAGCTGTGGCTGCGCGGCCTGGTGGGCAGCCCCGACGGCCGCACCCTGATCCGCGCCGAGCGCCGCGGCGCCGCGGCAGATGGTGAGGCCATGGGCATAGCCCTGGCGGAGGAGCTGCTGGCTGCCGGCGCCGACAAGATTCTCGCCTCGCTCTGATTGCCGCCCCGTGGAGAAGAGCCCTCAGCCGCCTGGCAACAAGAGCCCTCAGCCTGCGAACAAAAGTCTGCGCGGCAAGCGCATACTGATCACCCGTCCGGCGCACCAGTCCCGCGGCTGGTGCCAGTTGCTGCAGTCCGCCGGCGCGGAGGTGGACAGCATCCCGATGCTGGCCATAGAGCCGATCGACAGCGGCCCCGGGTGGCAGGCACTCAAGCGGCGGATTCTCGACTTCGACCAGATAGATCACGCCATCTTCGTGTCCCAGAATGCAGTGCAGCTGGGGTGCGATCGGCTGGAGGACTACTGGCCGCAGCTTCCCCTGGGTCCGCGCTACTACGCCATAGGCGCCGCCACCGCGCGCGCCTTGCGCAACCGCGGCATCGAGTGCGCGAGCGGCGGCGACACCATGGATAGCGAGGCCCTGCTGGCCCTGCCGGCGCTGCAACAGATGGAGGGCCAGCGGGTACTGATCTTCCGCGGCAGCGGCGGCCGCACCATGATCGGCGACACACTGCGCGCGCGGGGCGCGCGGGTCGACTACTGCGAACTCTATCGCCGCGCCCTGCCCGCAGACGCCGCAGAACAACTCAAAGGCTACGTCGGGCGGCCGGACGCCGTCAGCGTGCACAGCGGCGAGACCCTGGCCAACCTGGCCCGCTGTATCCGCCAATCGGCGCGCGAGACATTGTTCGACGCGCTCATCGTCTGCCCCAGCCGCCGCGTGGCCGAACAGGCCCGCGAACTTGGTTTCGGCCGCGCCGTCGCCGCGCAAAATGCCGGCGACGAAGCCATGCTTGCGGCGCTGCAAGTGTCGCTGCAAAGTGCCTGAAACCAAATTCGCCGCACACTTCGAGCAAAAAATTTTAAAAGAGCGCCAGGCGTCGTATAAAGCGTGCCTCCAGTCGCTATAATTTGACGACACTTTCCACCCCTGCGCCTGCCACACCCATGACTGACGACAAATCCAAAGACGCCGCCCCCAACCCCAAAGAGAGGCCCGAAGAGGCTCCCGCAGCGCCGAAGGCGGAACCCAAGAGCAACTTCGCCAAGGCCGCGCAGGACAAATCCCTGAAAGGCGCCGCGGCGCCAAAGGCCAAGGGCGGCAAGGGTTGGCTGTGGCTGCTGCTGTTTGCCGCCGTGATCGGCGGCGGCGGCGCCTGGGGCTGGTTCAACTGGCCGCAGCTGCAGAGCCGGCTGGCCCAGCTGGATTTCTTACCCCTCGGGCGCGACGCCCACACCGAAAGTGAGGTGGCCGCAATCGAAGTCCCACCCACTCCGGATGGGCCGGTGGAGCCGCAGCCGGAACCACAACAGCCGGAACCCCGGCCGCAACAGCAGCCGGACCTGGCCCCGGACACGGATGCCGCTGCGCTGGAGGCCCAGCGGCAGGCCAACGCCGCACTGCAGAACCAGCTGCGCCAACAGAGCCACGTCATCAATCAGCTGCAGCAACAGTTGGCGACACTGCAGCGCGATGTCACCGCCCAGGGCAGCCGCCTAAGCGAACTCGGCAATGTCAGCCGCAGCGACTGGCAGCTGGCCGAGGCCGACTACCTGCTGCGCCTCGCCAACCAGCGGCTGCTGCTGGAGCGCGACAGTCGCGCCGCCCTCGGCCTGCTGGAGCAAGTGGACAATATCCTGCGCGGGACCAACCTGCCGGACCTCTACGGCGTGCGCCAGCAGCTGGCCAACGACATCACCGCCCTGAAACTGGTGCAAAACATCGACCGCGAGGGCCTCTACGCGCGCTTGCGCGCGCTGGAGGACAGGCTGATCCGGGTCAATATCCAGCCGGAATTCGATCTCGCCACCCTGGATGCGGCCGACACCCAGCCCGTTGAGGACAGCGCAGAGACCTCCGCCTGGCGGCGCAGCTGGGACAACTTCACCCAGTTCATGCGCGACTCGGTGCGCATCCGCGACGGCGATATAGATCCGGTACTGCTGTCGCCCCAGAGCGAGACGCGCTTCCGCCAGAGCCTGCGCCTGAATATGGAGCAGGCGGAACTGGCCCTGCTGCGCGGCGACAGCAATGTCTACCGGGACTCGCTGAGCCGTGCGCGCCAACTATTGCTGGAATACGGCGTCACCAGCCAGCAGCGCGACCTGCTGGCGCGGGAGCTGCAGGAACTGGGCCAGGAAAAAATCGAGGCGGAACTGCCCAGCCTGGCCGCCTCCCAGAGCGCGCTGCACAACTATATAGAGCGGCTGCACAAGACGGAGACGCAGGGAGGCGACATCCAGTGAAACGCTTCCTGTTCGCCGCCCTGGCACTGCTGCTGTTCGGCGCCTTCCTGGTGGAGGCGATACGCACCTATCCCGGCTATATGCTGATCGCCATCGGCGGCGACATCGACAAGCGCATCGAACTGAACCTCTGGGTCGCCGCCATAGCGCTGCTGCTGGCGGTACTCGCGCTGTTTTTTGTCATCTGGCTGTTGCGCAGCCTGCTGCGCGGTATCGGCGGTAGTGTCAGCCGCATCCGCTTCGGCCGCCAGCGGGTCGCGCGCCGGCGCCTGACCAACGGCCTGGTGGAATTTATGGAGGGCAACTGGGCCCGCGCGCGGCGCCAGTTGCTGAAAAGCGCCCCCCGCTCCGAGGCGCCGCTGATCAACTACCTGGCCGCCGCCCGCAGCGCCTTCGAACTGGGCTACCGCGACGAGGCCAACGAACTGCTGGCCAGGGCCGAGGCCAGCGGCGAGGACACCCAATTGGCCGTCGCCCTCAGCCAGGCGCGCATGCAGCTGCTGGACAAGCACTACGAGCAGTGCATCGCCAGCCTCGAGCGCGCCAAACAGGTGGAGCCCAGGCACCCGGCGCTGCTGCAACTGCTCAAGCAGGCCTACTACCGCCTCGGCGAGTGGAAGGGCCTGCGCGAACTGCTGCCGCAGCTGGAGAAGCACGCCAATATGCGCGAGGAGGAACTGCAGCAGCTGGAACTGGAGGTCTACCAGCACCTGTTGATGGACGCCACCAACCGCCGCGACAGGGACAAGCTGCGCGAGACCTGGCAGAGTCTCAGCGGCCGCTGGCAACGCAATATGGAGCTGCGCGGCCTCTACGCCCGGCAGCTGCACGAGATCGGCGATGACGCCGAGGCGGAAAAGCAACTGCGCTGGCTGCTGAGCCGCGAGTGGCAACCGGACCTGGCCAAACTCTATGGCTGCCTGACCGGCGCCGACGCCGCCACCCAGCTCACCGTCGCCGACGGCTGGTTGAAGGAGTATGGCGAAAACGCCGACCTGCTGACCTGTATCGGCCGCCTGTGCCTGCGCAACGAGCTCTGGGGCCGGGCGCGGCAGTTCTTCGAGAAGAGCCTGCTGTTGCGCTCCGACCCCGCCACCTCCGCCGAACTGGCGCGGCTGCTGTACGCGCTGGGGGAAGCCGAGGAGGCCGCCAGGCTCTACAAGGAGGGGCTGATGCAGGCGGTGGCCGACCTGCCGCAGCTGCCGCTGCCGGGCGAAGAGCGGCCGCTGCTCGGCGCCAGCGCCTGAGCAAAAAAATCGAAAACCTGACCCTGCACGGAGGGAAACCATGGACCTCCCCGCCGCACTGCTGCTCGTCTGCGCCACCCTGTTCAGTCTCTCTGCCGCGGCCGCCACCGAGGTAGAGCCGCAGGACGCCATGCTGAGCAGCTACGACTATCCCTACCCGGTAAAACAGTTTGACCTCAAGGCACAGCAGCAGCCGCTCACCATGGCCTATATGGATATACCGCCGGCGCGGGGAGGGAAGACCCGGGGCACGGTTCTGCTGCTGCACGGCAAGAATTTTTCCGGCGCCTACTGGAAAGACACCATCGCCGCGCTGAGCGACGCCGGCTACCGCGTCCTGGTACCGGACCAGATCGGCTTCGGCAAGTCCAGCAAGCCGCTGCGCTTCCAGTACAGCTTCCACGCCCTGGCCGACGCCACCCGCGCGCTGCTGGACCAGCTGGAAGTCGAAAAGGTAATCGTCGCCGGCCACTCCATGGGCGGCATGCTGGCCAGCCGCTTCGCACTGATGTACCCCGAGCGGGTGGAAAAGCTGGTCATGGTCAACCCGATCGGCCTGGAGGACTACAAGCGCTTCGTGCCCTACCTTCCATTGGATCAGGCCCTGGCCCGGGAGCAGGTGCAGACGCCGGAAAAGGTCAAACGCTACATGACCCGCGCCTACTTCGATGGCAAGTGGCGCCCGGCCTACGACCCGCTGCTGGATATCCAGGCCGGCTGGACCCTGGGCCCGGATGCGAAAAAAATCGCCGCGGTCGACGCGCTGACCGCGGACATGATCTTCACCCAGCCGGTGCTCTACGAATTTCCCGATATCAAAACGCCGACCCTGCTGATTATCGGCACCCGCGACCGCAGCGCCATCGGCGTCGACCGCGCACCGGAAGCGTTGCGGGCCAAACTCGGGCGCTACGACCGGTTGGGCAAAGCGACCGCGCGGGCCATCCCGGATGCCAAGCTCGTGGAGCTGGACGGCGTCGGCCATGTGCCGCAGTACGAGGCCTTCGACCGCTATATGTCCGCCCTGCTGGAGTTTCTGCAGCAGTAGCCTAGGCCCAGAGCCTGAGACCGATGACGCCGTAGCCGAGCAGGTACAGGCCGACCAGCAGGTTGAGCGCGATCAGCAGCGTGGAGTGATATTTCACCCAGCGATTCATCTCGCAGCCCCAGAGCCGGAACCAGACCCGGGCGCTCCACAGAGCGCAGGCAAAGAAAGCGATGGTGCCGGCAAAAACCATCAGTGACGGCAGGCTGACCCGGCCCGCCATCGCGTAGGGCGCGGGGCCGCCGGCGGCCAGTTTTGCCCCGACCACCGCGACGGCAATCGCAACAACCGCAACCAGTGGCCAGAAGCGCAGAGCAACTTGCGGGCCCTTCCCGATACTGCCGAGCAGGTAGCGCGGCAGCCAGACCAGTGCGAACAGCAGGGCTGTAAGGGCGCTCAGCACCCACAGGGCCAGGACGAGCAGCTTCCCGTAGACACCGAATCCGCCGACCCGCTTCAGGGCCATGGGCCCGTAGTGCAGTACCTCACCCGCCTGCGGATCGCTGACCTTTACCAGCGCCACCCTGCCGGTGGAATCCTGCTTGAAGCTGGAACCGGGTCCGGCAATCAGTTTACGCGGCGGCGCACCGATTAGCGGACGGATGGCGGCGCTGTCCCTCTGCACCGTTAGCGACCAGGGCAGCAGGTCGGTCAGGAAAGCCGACATTTCCCGCACCGGGCTGATGACCCGGTAGAAGCCGCTCAGTGCCAGGTCGCTGTCATCGTGTTTGCGGTCCGGCGCTATCCGTGCGGGCGAGAGGTCCCGGGTGACATAGTCGGCCAGTAGCCGATGTATTTCAGCCACCGCCGGGCCATCGCTGTTGGTCATAACCACATGGGCCGCGCCCATTTCCGGCTGGTAGGCCAGCATTGCACCGGCACCGGGCAGACTGCCCTCGTGGCCGTAGAACACCACACCCTTGTGGTGGAAGATGTTGTTGCCGAGCCCCCGGGAAAGCTGCAGCCCCGCCTCGGCCGCCAGGGTCTGTTGCGGGCGCTCGGTCTGCGCAATAGAGTCCGCGCCCAGCAGTTTTTTCTCTCCAACCTGCCCCCGCTGCAGCAGCAGCTGCGCGAACTTGACCATATCGTTCGGGCTGGCGTGCATGCCTCCCGCGGCGCGGTTGTTCAAATGCCAGTATGACTGGGCCCGTCCGGCGCGGTACGGGGTGGCGGCGTTGCCGCGGTAGTCATCGGAGTAGAAGAAGCCACTGTCCCTCATATCCAGGGGTTCAAGGAAATGCTGCCGCACGAAGTCCTCGTACCTGAGACCCGACAGCTTTTCCACAATATAGGCGGCCACCAGGGGGCCGGTGTTGTTGTAGGCAGTACGCGTACCCGGTGCCCAGCGTGATCTTCTCGAGTGCGGATGCATCGACAGCGCCGTGCGAATAGCGACGGGCTCCCCCTGATGTCCGACCAGCTCCGCAAAATGGGGGGCATCCCAACCGCTGCTGTGGTTCAGCAGATGCACCAGCCGCAGCGGGTAGCGGTCCTCCCAGGGATTGTCGAATACTATTTCCGGGGCCAGGTCGACCAGCCTGTCATCCAGGCTGAGTCTGCCCTCTTCCAGCAGTTTCACGACCGCCAGGCTGACAAACATCTTGGATATGGACCCTATACGGAAGCGGGTGTCCGCCGCGACCGGTCGCTTCTGCTCGACATCGGCCATACCGGTCGTGTGCAGCCAGGTTTCCCCGCCCGGCTGTATAAGCGCAACCGCGGCTCCCGGCGTGTGCGAGCGGCTCACAGCCCGATCGATTGCAACACCCAGCTGCTGCAGATTGTCGATATTCTTTTCTTGCGATGCCTGCCCCGCGACCAGCTGTGCAAAGGTCCAGGTCAGCACACCGATCAGTGTGGAGAAAAACCGCATATCAATCCCCCTTTGGATATGGATCAGTCGGTGACCGCCCCTGCCGGCTAGGAGCACAGTTGGCGGCCGTGTTTTAATGATCCGTAAATATCGATCCCGCCGGATGGCCGCAAAGGAAGCTTTGTGAATTCTTGTGAGGGGCCTCCCGGCAGGCTGTTCACAAGAGTTCATATGACGTAAGCAATTGATTTGAAAGATAAAAACAAAAACAGACAGGACGCCCGGGACAGTTTCCAGGTCGGCGGGTTTCTGTTCGAGAGCCAGTCGGGAAAGCTGGTCGATGGGGAGGTTCAGGTCCGGCTGGAGCCGCAGGTCTGCGAATTCCTGGCCCTGCTGGTCCGCCACGCCGGCCGGGTTGTCGACCGCGAAATGGTCAGCGATGCGATCTGGCCAAACCGCATCGTCAGCGACGATGCAATACGGGCGATGGTGAAAAAGCTGCGCGACGCTTTCGGCGATGATGCGCGCAATCCCCGCTATATCAAAACCCTGCCGCTGAAGGGCTACAGCCTGATTGCGCCCGTGACTCCAGTGAAAACCGCAGGGGCACCCGGGTCCCGCCGCGCCCTGTTCGCGACTTCGGCCGCACTACTGCTATCGATATTGCTCGGTTACGGCATATCTGTCGGGATGAACTTCAACAGCGTTGCGCCGCAGGCCGAGATCCGGTTACTCACCCGGATGTCCGGTTCCGAACTCAGTCCGGACTACCATCCGGCCACGAATCGGCTGGTCTTTTCGCACCGCGCCAACAAAGACGATTACCTGCAGCTCTACGTAAAAAATCTCACCACGCAGCGGGTGCAGCGCCTGACCTGGGACCGGGCCGACTACGCCAATGCGCACTGGTCTCCGGACGGCACCGAACTCGCTTACTCCCGCAGCACGGACAACGGGTTGCAACACTTTGTTGCGGGCTTTGACGCCGACCGGGGAATCTTCGACCCACAGCCACTGAAGAGGGAAGAGGTTCGCGGCAAGTATCTGCTGGGCTGGTCAAGGGGCGAACGCGCCGTCTACCTGAAGGATGCCCACCGGCCCCAATCCCCACAGGGTATCTGGCGCCTGAACCTGGACAGCCAGGTAATCGAACAGATCACCGCGCCCAGTGTCGAGGGCGCGGGGGACTTTTTTGCCAGCGAATCCGGCGATGGGAAGATGCTGGCCCTGCTGCGCGATGTGGAGCACAACAAACGCGAGCTTCTGGTACTGGATATTGATACCGGGACATTGCTGCACTCGCGGATTCTGCCGGTGCAACTGGACCGCCTCGCCTGGAGCAGGAGCAACGACGCTTTAACCCTGTCCAGCTTTGGCGGTGATCTGGTTGAATACAGCCTGAACGAAGACCGATTTATCGTCAGGAAAAGCACCAGCCCCTATACCAACGACGTGTTCTTCCAATGCGAAGACAACTGCCTATACATGCGGCAGCACAACGGCAATTTTCTCGACCTCGAGGAGCAACCCAATCCGTTCCACACCCGGGCCCTGATGCCCTCCGAGCATTTCGATCTGCCCGGCGCCGAGGACTTTCCACTCTATGGCCCGGGTGGCGACAGCCTGTATTTCGTCTCCCGCAATGACAAAAACCTGCTGCTGCAGGTGCAAAACAAGGACTCAGGCAGAGTTACCCTGCTGTCCCTGCCCAGAGACTCCCGGCTGTCGTCGCTGGCAATAAACTCAACCGCTTCTCACCTGGCCGGAATCCTGGGCAGACGGGTGTTCGCTTTCTCTTTGGCGGATCGGGAGCTGAGCTTCCTGACCAGCGACATGGAGCTGACCGGCCCGCCGACCTGGAGCCCCGATGGCTCGGCTCTCCTGTATTCCAAGAATGAAAAGGGCCAGCCGGTAATTTACAGCTCCAGCCTGGAATCCGGATTGGAGGAGCCCGTTTTGGATGACTACGTCGCCGTACGGCAACTGGACGACAGGCGGGTGCTGGCGGTGAATCAACTCCGGCAGGCCTGGTTACTCGAGGACATGAAGGCGTTGAGAATGGTCGCCACCCTGCCGTCCGGGATACCCAACCGGTGGCAGCTTCTCGGCGACTGGCTCTACTACACCGAACATTCCGGCAACAACGCCTATATCCATCGCGTCAGTCTTAAAAATGGCGAGAGAGAGCAACATGTGCTGGCGAGAAACCGCTTCCGGCTCAATTTTGATATTCACCCATCCTCAGAGCGAATAGTTGCGGTCAAGTCACTGCTGGCGGAAAGCAACCTGGTAAGACTTTCACTGGGCGACTGAAACTCGCCCCCTCTCCCACTGCTCCCTGCTGATCTGCCACTCCACCTGGTTTTCCATCACGTTTGGCTTCTTTCTCCCAGACTCCACTTTTTGGGCTGCGCGAGCACAGACGCTTGTTACAGCCCGAGCTTGGGCCAGATCTCATCGATCTTCTTTACTACTTCGTTGTCGCGCTCGATCGGCCTGCCCCACTCCCGGCTGGTCTCGCCCTGCCACTTGTTGGTGGCGTCGAAGCCGATTTTGGAGCCGAGGCCGGAAACCGGTGAGGCAAAATCGAGGTAGTCGATGGGAGTGTTTTCCACCATTACCGTGTCGCGGGCCGGGTCCATGCGGGTGGTCATGGCCCAGATGACATCCTTCCAGTCGCGGGCGTTGACGTCGTCGTCGGTGACTATGACGAACTTCGTGTACATAAACTGGCGCAGGAAGGACCATACCCCCATCATCACGCGCTTGGCGTGGCCGGCGTACTGCTTCTTCATGGTGACCACGGCGAGGCGGTAGGAACAGCCCTCCGGCGGCAGGTAGAAGTCGACGATTTCCGGGAACTGTTTCTGCAGTATCGGCACGAAGACCTCGTTCAGGGCTTCTCCCAGGACCGCCGGTTCATCCGGCGGGCGGCCGGTGTAGGTGCTGTGGTAAATGGGGTCCCTGCGGTGGGTGATCTTTTCCACGGTGAATACCGGGAAGTGGTCTACCTCGTTGTAGTAGCCGGTGTGGTCGCCGTAGGGGCCCTCGTCGGCCATATCGTCCGGGTGGATAAAGCCCTCCAGTACGTACTCTGCGCTGGCCGGCACCTGCAGGTCGCTGAGCGTCGCGTTTACTACCTCGGTCTTGTCGCCCCTGAGCAGGCCGGCGAAGGCGTATTCGGACAGGGTGTCCGGCACCGGCGTCACGGCGCCGAGTATCGTGGCGGGGTCGGCGCCGAGGGCGACGGCCACCGGGTAGGGCTGGCCGGGGTTGCGCCTGCACCAGTCGCGGAAGTCCAGGGCGCCGCCGCGGTGGGACAGCCAGCGCATGATCAGGCGGTTCCTGCCCAGCAGCTGCATGCGGTAGATGCCGAGGTTCTGGCGCTTCTTCTCCGGGCCGCGGGTGATCACCAGCGGCCAGGTGACCAGGGGCGCGGCGTCGCCGGGCCAACAGGTCTGGATCGGCAGCCTGGTGAGGTCCACGTCGCCGCCGGTCAGTTCCACCTGCTGGCAGGGGGCATTCTTCACCACCCTGGGCCCCATATTCAGCACCTGCCTGAAGACCGGCAGCTTCTCCCAGGCGTCGCGCAGATTCTCTGGCGGCTGCGGTTCCTTCAGGAAGGCGAGCAGTTCGCCCACCTCGCGCAGCTCACCGACGCTCTCGCGGCCCATGCCCAGGGCCACCCGCTCCGGGGTGCCGAACAGGTTGGCGAGCACCGGCGTGTCGAAACCCAGCGGGTTCTCGAACAGCAGTGCGGGGCCGCCGGCACGCAGCACGCGGTCGGCGATTTCCGTCATTTCCAGCTTGGGGTCTACGGGATGTTGGATGCGCTTGAGCAGGCCGCGCTTTTCCAGCAGCCTGATAAAGTCGCGCAGGTCTTTGTATTTCATGCAGTACCGGGTACAGGGAATGAACCAAGGTGCAGTGTAAAGCAGTAGGGACAAAATGGGGAATGGCACCCTTGAGGCAAGGGAGCGGAGGGGAGTCTAAAACGACCCGCAGCGGCTGCTGCGGGTCCTGGAATTTTTAAGCTGCCCTTTTAAAACTACAAAAGGGCCCAACCCTTAGGGGTCAGTGCTTAGAAGCGGGGACGACGCGGACGATCCTGACGATCTTCGCGCGGCTTGGCTTCGTTAACACGGATGTTACGGCCAGACAGCGGCTGATCGTTCATCTCTTCGATCGCTTTGCGCGCTTCGTCGTCGTTCGGCATTTCTACGAAACCGAAGCCCTTAGAACGGCCAGTCTCACGGTCGGTGATTACGGTAGCCCGAGAGATTTCTCCGAATGCACCAAAAGCTTCGTGCAGGTCATCAGAGGTAACGCCGTAGGCCAGATTTCCAATATAGATATTCACAAAAAGTTCTCACTAGATATGTGGGCTGTCGTGCAGTCACAAATGGATAACCAGCTCCACCAGATCATCCACCTGAGATTGACCCCTAAATGCGGTGATTCACATCACCCCCGGGCCAATTCGGTTGGGCGCCGTCAGTGTCTAGACAGCGCCACAATGTGGGCCTTTATATGCCTAACCGCTCGCCTTTTCAAGGCCAATTCGGCGCAAAAAAATGCCTTATTCGGAAACCTATACAAAACCGGTACCCTTATTCGGTACCGGTTATAAACAACGTTTACTTCCGCTTCATGGACAGGAAGAACTCGTCGTTGGTCTTGAAGTCCTTCAGCTTGTCGATCAGGAACTCGGTCGCCGCCAGGTCTTCCATATCGTGCAGCAGCTTGCGCAGTATCCACACCCGCTGCAGCTCGCCTTCCGGCATCAGCAGCTCCTCACGGCGGGTGCCGGAGCGGCGCACGTTGATGGCCGGGTAGACGCGTTTCTCGGCGATCTTGCGGTCGAGCTGTAGCTCCATATTGCCGGTGCCCTTGAACTCTTCGAAGATCACCTCGTCCATCTTGGAGCCGGTGTCGACCAGGGCGGTGGCGATGATGGACAGGCTGCCGCCCTCCTCGATGTTGCGCGCAGCGCCAAAGAAGCGCTTGGGGCGCTCCAGGGCGTGGGCATCGACACCGCCAGTCAGCACCTTGCCGGAAGACGGCACCGTGGTGTTGTAGGCGCGCGCCAGGCGGGTGATGGAGTCCAGCAGGATCACCACGTCTTTCTTGTGTTCCACCAGGCGCTTGGCCTTCTCGATCACCATCTCGGCCACCTGTACGTGGCGCGCCGGGGGCTCGTCGAAGGTGGAGGCGACCACTTCGCCGCGCACGGAGCGCTGCATCTCGGTCACCTCTTCCGGGCGCTCGTCGATCAGCAGCACGATCAGGTGACACTCCGGACTGTTGCGGGTAATGGCCTGGGCCATGTTCTGCAGCATGATGGTCTTGCCGGCCTTGGGCGGCGCGACGATCAGGCCGCGCTGGCCCTTGCCGATGGGCGCCACCAGGTCGATGATGCGGCCGATCAGGTCCTCGGAGGAGCCGTTGCCGCATTCGAGCGTCAGGCGATCGTTGGGGAAGAGCGGGGTGAGGTTTTCGAACAGGATCTTGTTGCGGGCGTTTTCCGGCTTATCGAAATTGATTTCGCTAACTTTCAGCAGTGCGAAATAGCGCTCGCCTTCTTTCGGCGGGCGAATCTTGCCGGAAATGGAGTCGCCGGTGCGCAGGTTGAAACGGCGAATCTGGCTGGGGGAAACATAGATATCATCCGGGCCCGCCAGGTAAGAGGAATCGGCGGAGCGCAAAAAACCAAAACCGTCCTGGAGGATTTCCAGTACGCCGTCGCCGTAAATATCTTCACCGCTTTTGGCGTGGCGCTTAAGGATATTGAAGATAATATCCTGTTTACGCGAGCGGGCCAGGTTTTCGAGGCCCATGCCCTTGGCTATTTCAATCAGTTCTTCAATGGGTTTGGTTTTTAATTCGGAGAGATTCATACCAATTGCTTTATTAAGGTTTCTGTTTGTCAATTGGCGCGGACGCGCCTGGAACTTTGGGGAGGGGTTTGGAATTTTGCTCGCTGTCGCCCCGAACACCACTGTGCCATTACCTGCCGCGCGAAAGCTCAGGGGAACTCATAATCTGCTCTGACGCGACAGCGTACCGAGTAGGTTCGTATCAGATAAGTTCAGCTCTAAGGAGTTTCGCGCCGGGGATGGTCACTGACCGTGCGGAGGGGCGTCTTTGTCAGCTCGTCGTCAGCTCTCTGGTTTACGACTCGTCTGAATAGTTACAGATTAACAGGCAGTATAACGGCAGTTTCCCATCCTGCAAAGGGTATTTGGCCCCTTTGCGGGATGGTTATCCGACCTTACAGCTGGCTGTCGATGAATTCGGTCAGTTGGGCCCGGGACAGGGCGCCCACCTTGGTGCCCTCCACATTGCCGCCCTTGAACAGCAGCAGGGTGGGGATGCCGCGCACATTGTATTTGGCCGGGGTCTCCTTGTTCGCGTCCACGTCGACCTTGACGATCTTCAGCTTGTCGCCATAGTGGCCCGCCAGGTCGTCCAGCACCGGAGCGATCATCTTGCAGGGGCCGCACCACTGCGCCCAGAAATCCACCAGTACCGGGCTCTCGGCCTTGAGGACTTCGGCTTCGAATTCGGCGTCAGTTACGTTGACGATCTCGCTCATATTGCTTTCCTGTTCTTTGGTCCGTTCATAGTTGGTCAGTGCGGGCCTTCCGGCCCCGGCGGGCGTTGCGCGACATGATAAGGACTGCCGGTCCCCACCCGCAAGGCGTTTTCCGCTAGATGGGGGCTGCGTCAGCGGCTTTCAAGGCCCGCTCACGGCTGCTCGAGAAAACGCTGCAGGATCTCATCAAGATAGTCGAAGCCGAAGGCGCTGGCAGCGATACGCCGCTCCAGCGGCTGCACCAGTTCCATCGCCTGCAGCGACGGCCACTGGCGCTGCAACGCTGCCAGCGGCAGGCCGGTGTAGCGACCGAAGGTGTCGATCGGCACTCCGTCCACCAGGCGCAGGGCATTCATCAGGAACTCCAGAGGCAGATCCTCCCGCTCGATTTCGTCGCAATGGGGGGGCGCCAGCTCACTGTGGATAACCTTGCCCGATCCCCCGGATAAAGCGCCCGGGCTGCCTGATAGATAGTGCCGCGGTGCGCGGGTGCGGCGGCTGCGCAGTATCCGCCCCTTTCCATGCGCTGAAGGCTCCTCCGGCAGGGTCACCTTGCCGTGGGCACCGGCACCTATGCCCAGATAGTCGCCGAAAGACCAGTAGTTCAGGTTGTGGCGCGACTCCAGCCCGGCACCGCCGTAGGCGGACACCTCGTAGCGGACGTAGCCCCGGGACGCCAGGTATTCGCGCCCGCTGCCCTGCATGCTGGCGATCAGCCTGGATCCCGGAGTGACCGGCGGCGCGCTGTAGAAGGCGGTATTGGGCTCTATCGTCAGCTGGTACCAGGAGATATGTTCCGGGCCCAGGGACACGGCGCGCTCCAGGTCCGCGAGCGCCTCTTCCTCGGTCTGCTCCGGCAGGCCATGCATCAGGTCCAAGTTGATGTTGTCGAAACCAGCCCGGCGCGCCATGCCCAGCGCGGTTTCGGCCTCCTCGCCGCTGTGGATACGGCCCAGATTCTCGAGCTGGCGCGGGTCGAAACTCTGCACGCCGATGGAAAGGCGATTGACCCCGGCGGCGCGGTAGCCGGAGAACTTCTCCTGCTCGAAGGTGCCGGGGTTGGCTTCCAGTGTGATCTCAATATCGCCGGCGAAACCGATCGCATTTTCCGCCGCCTGGAGGATTGCGCCGATGGCCGCCGGGGAAAAGAGGCTCGGGGTACCGCCGCCGAAAAAGATCGACTGCAGCCTGCGCCCCTGCACCCAGGGCAGTTGGCTCGCCAGGTCTCGCCGCAGCTGTGCCACGTACTCCACTTCCGGCAGGCCGTAGCCGGAGGAGTGGGGGCCGACCGCCTCATGGGAATCGGGACCGCTACCGTGAGAGGCGGCATGGGAATTAAAGTCGCAGTAGGGGCATTTGCGCACGCACCAGGGGATATGCACATAGAGGCTGAGCGGCGGCAGCTGCAGGGCGGATTCAGTCAAGCCCGGCCCCGTCCTGCATCTGCTCGCGCCACATGACCTCGAATTGCCGCACCGCCTGGGCGCGGTGGCTGAGCTGGTTTTTCACCTCCCGCGCCAGCTGCGCGGAGGTCATTCCCTGGGATTCGACATAAAAGAGGGGGTCATAGCCGAACCCCTGCTCGCCGCGGGGCTCATGCAGGATGCGCCCTCGCCAGCGGGCGCTGCACACCAGCGGCACAGGGTCGTCGCAACTGCGCACAAAGGCCAGGGCGCAGTGGAAAGCGGCGGTGCGCCGCTCGTCGGGCACATCCTCCAGCGCCTCGAGTAGCTTGCGGTTGTTCTCCGCATCGGTGGCACCGGGGCCGGCGTAGCGGGCGGAGTAGATGCCCGGCGCGCCGCCGAGGGCGTCCACGGCCAGGCCCGAGTCGTCCGCCAGTGACGGCAGGCCGCTGATGCGGCTGGCGTGGCGCGCCTTGATCAGGGCATTCTCGATAAAACTCAGCCCCGTTTCCTCGGCGTCATTGACACCAAACTCCGACTGGGGCACCACCTCGATATCCCAGTTGGCAAACAGCTGCGAAAACTCGCGGAGCTTGCCGGCGTTGCCGCTGGCCAGTACGATTTTCTTCACACCAAATCTCTGAATCACTATCGCTTATATAAAAAGCGAGCGCCGAGCGCCCGCCTTTGCCGCCATTTTCACTGCAGCTTTCTTCAGTCTTTTTCCAGTTTACGCCGGAAATTGATAGTCTCGCTCCTGCCGTCGGGCAGCTTCACATCGATATTGAAAGTGAGCGTCTCCTCGTCCTCGAAGCGTAGCGGCGCCAGGTAGTAGACGGCCTCGCCCTCGCGGATCTCGATAAATTTCAGCGGCCGCGACTGCTGGATCAGGTTGGTGGCGGTGCCGGACATCTCCGCGGCCAGGCCGTGCTTGCCGCCCGCCTTTTCCACCACCGACACGTTGACGAAGGCCCGGTCCTTGGCGCGCGCCAGCTGGTAGGCCTGTGCGATTTCCGGCTTGATGAATTCGCTGTTGAAGACCGTGTAGATCACCCGGTAGTCGCCGAAGTCCTCGTGGCTCTTGATGACCTTGGCCTCCTGCGCGGCGGCGCTGGCGGCCCACAGGAGCAGCGCCACTGCGGCGGCTGCGGCTAGGATGCGTTTCACGGTTCACCTCCTGTATTCGGCATTGACGCGGCTGGCGCCCGATTGCCTGTACTGTTTTTTTAGTTTAGCGAGTCAGGTGGTAGATCGCCGTCTCGCCGAACAGGTTGGGCAGAAAATCCTTGAGGGCCGCTCCCAACCCGGACTCGGATACTACCTGGCGGTGGACGATAGTCCAGTTGTTCTCGCGGCAGAGCACCTCGAAGTCGCGGAAAGTACAAAAGTGAATGTTGGGCGTGTCGTACCATTCGTAAGGTAATAAGTCCGACACCGGCATGCGCCCGGAAAACGCCAGGTGCCAGCGCGCCTTCCACTGGCCGAAGTTGGGGAAGGTGATGATGCACTCGCGCCCCACCCGCAGCATCTCCCGCACCACCAGGTGCGGCTGGCGCAGCGTCTGCAGCGCCTGGGTCATGACCACCGTGTCGAAGCTGTCGTCGGCAAAGTTGCCCAGACCCTTGTCCAGGTTCTGCTCCACCACGCTGACGCCGCGCTCCAGGCAGCGCTCTATCTGTTCGGGATCTATCTCCAGACCGTAGCCGCTGACCTGCCTGTTCCTGCCCAGCTGTTCCAGCAGTTCGCCGTCGCCGCAGCCCAGGTCGAGCACCCGGCTCCGCGGCGCTATCCATTCCTGGATCACATCCAAGTCGACACGCATTCAGCGGCCCTCCCCTTTTCGGCATTCGGCTGCCACGCCGTTCATATAGGCGCTGAACACCCGCTGGTAGCGTTCGTTGGGCAGCAGGAAGGCGTCGTGGCCCATGGCGGACTCTATCTCGGCATAGCTGACCGGCACATTGGCGTGCATCAGCGCATCGGCGATCTCCCGGGACCTCTCCGGGGCGAAGCGCCAGTCGGAGGTGAAGGAGAGCAGCAGGAACCTGCACCTGGCGTGGGAGAAGGCCGCCACCGGGTCGTCGCCGTATTCCCGCGCCAGGTCGAAATAGTCCAGCGCGCGGGTCATCAGGATATAGGTGTTGGGGTCGAAGCTGTTGGAGAAGGTGTCGCCCTGGTAGCGCAGGTAGCTCTGCACCTGGAATTCCACCTCTTCGTCCGTTCCCAGGCTGAAAGTACCCGAGCGCAGCTCGCGGCCGAATTTCCTGCCCAGGCCGTCGTCGGACAGATAGGTGATATGCCCGATCATGCGCGCCACCGCCAGGCCGCGGCGCGGCAGCTTGCCCTGCTCCAGGTAGCGGCCGCCGCAGAAGTCCGGATCCGAGGTGATCGCCTGGCGGGCCGTCTCGTTGAAGGCGATGTTCTGCGCGGACAGTTTCATCGCCGAGGCGATCACCACGCAGTGGCGCAGCCGCCCGGGGTACTCCAGCGACCAGCGCATCGCCTGCATGCCGCCGAGACTGCCGCCCACCACCGCGGCCCACTGCTCTATGCCGAGCAGGTCCGCCAGGCGCGCCTGGCTGTGCACCCAGTCCCGCACGCGCAGTGGCGGGAAATCCGGACCCCAGGGCCTGCCGGTCGACCGATTGATCGAGGCCGGGCCGGTGGAGCCGTGGCAGCCGCCCAGGTTGTTCAGCGAGACGACGAAGAACTTGTCGGTATCGATCGGCTTGCCGGGGCCTATGTAGTGGTCCCACCAGCCGGGGCGCTTGTCGTCGGGGCTGTGGCGGCCGGCGGCGTGGTGATGGCCGGACAGGGCGTGGCAGATCAGCACCGCGTTGCTCCTGGCCGTATTCAGTTCGCCGTAGGTCTCGTAGACCAGGGTGTAGTCTTTCAGGCTGCGCCCGCAGGCCAGCTCCAGCGGTTCGCTGAAGGTGTGGCTCTGCGGCACCACGATTCCGACGGAGCCTGGCTCGGCGACATCGCGGGCGGCGGGTGCTGGTGAAACTTTTTCCGTGGACAAGGCGGTTGTGGCTTCCGGATCAAACGGGTGTAAACGGATGGGAGACAGGGAAGTTTACGGGAGCGGGATGGCGGAATACAAATTTGGGCGCCGGCTGGCGGCACCCTGTAGGAGCGGCCGTTGGCCGCGATTGAAGTCCGGGTTCCCCCAAAGTCCGATCGCGGCCAACGGCCGCTCCTACGGCTCCGAGTCCCGATTCTACGCCGGGGCCTTTTTCAGCGGCGTGACATTGTCGGCCCGGGGCGCCGGCGCCAGTGGCTGGGGCGCGGAGCTGCTCTGGCGCAGCAGATCCTCCAGAGCCGCCAGGGCGCTGTCGTTGCGCAGTATCTCCTCCTCCAGCGCGCGCAGGTCGGTACGCTTGCTCTGGGTCTTCTGCTTCAGTTCGGTCAGCTTGATCAGGTGCCGGTTGAGCAGGTGCTTCTGGTACTGCACATGCTGCTTCAGCGGCTCCAGCGCCAGGTCCAGCCAGCCGTCGGTGGCGGAGATCAACTGGCTGTAAAGACGGCCCACCTCGCTGGCCAGTGTGGCCAGGAAGCGCTCGGTGAGGCGGTTGCGGCGCGCCAACAGCAGCTGCGGCGAGCGCCGCAGCTGTGCCGCCTGGCGGTGCAGGCCGCGCAGCGCGACACGAAAGCTGTGGATATTGAAATACTGCTCGTGGGCCTCCTTGTTGCCGAGGCTGGAGCGCTCAAAGATGGCGTCCACCAGGCGGTTGGCCTGCACCACCTCCCGCTCCAGGTTGGCCATCTGGTGATCCACCCCCTCCATAAAGCCGTCGATGGCCCTGGCCAGCCCCAGCGGTGTCCAGCGCTCGTGCAGGGCGCGGCTGGTCTCGTCGATCAGCTGCTGCAGCTGCTGGCTGGACACCGGCGCCATCAGCGAGGCACGCTGGCGGGACAGCATGCGCTGGCTGGACTTCAGGGTCAGCAGTTCCTGGTGGCAGAGCTTATGCTGCTCGCGCACCGTCTGCTGCAGCTGGGCCAGTTCGGCCAGTTGCTCGGAGCTGGTTGTACTGTTGCGCTGCAGGTGAGTCAGGGCGGCGCGGCCGCTGTTGAGGCGGCGCTTGAGCAGATCGCGGGTGTCCGCCATCAGGGTCAGGGCCTGGTGCAGGGAGCGGTGCTCCGCCACCTTCTGTCGGTGCTCCATCAGGCGCTGCACCAGCAGGTTCTCGAATTCGGCGAAGCGGCTCATCTGCAGCAGCTCCGGGTCCTGCTGCGCCCGCGCCAGCAGCGCCTTCTTCGCCGACACTCCCACCACGCTCTCCTGCGGCAGGTCGAGCAGCTTGGCCACCTGGGCGCGCATGCGCCGCAGGAGCAGGCCGGCGTCTTCCTCCGGGTCGTCCCAGAGGGCGTCAATCTTGTTCAGCAGCGCCATCACCGCGGTGCCGCGGTGTTCGCGCAGGGGCACCAGGTGGGTCTCCCACATGTTCAGGTCGGTGCCGCTGACACCGGCGTCCGCCGCCAGCAGGAAGGCCACTGCCTGGGCACTGGGCAGGGTGGAGAGCGTCAGCTCCGGCTCGTTGCCCAGCGCGTTCAGTCCCGGGGTGTCGATGATGCGCAGCCCCTGGGACAGCAGCGGGTGCGGCAGGCAGATAAGCGCGTAGCGCCAGGCCGGAATCTCCACCAGCTTGCCCTTGCCATCCAGGTGGCGGCGGTCGAAACCGTAGCGCGCCGCCTCCTCCGGGGTCACCGCCTTGCAGGCGGCGACCTTCATCAGCGCCTCGCGAGTCGCATCCGCGTCCTCGGCATCGAACTCGCAAGTCACCCACTTCTGCGGTATGCGGCGGAAACTCTCCAGGCTGGTGTTGGTGGCCAGTGTCTCTATCGGCAGCAGGCGCAGGCTGGCCTGCTCGCTGCCGTCGCTGAAGATCTCGGTGGGGCACATGGTGGTGCGCCCGGGCTTGGACGGCAGCAGCCGTTTGCCATAGGTGTGGGACAGCAGCGCGTTGATCAACTCGGTCTTGCCACGGGAGAACTCTCCCACCAAAGCCAGGGTGAACTGGTCCTCGGCGAGCAGTGCGCGGGCCTGCTGTAGTACCTGGCGCGCGCCGGCGGAGTTGGGGAAGTGCTCCCGGAGCCAGGTGTTGAAGCTGGCAAACTGGCGATCCAGGGCCTTTTTCCAGCGGTCGTAGTCGGCGATATGCTGGCGCAAGATGGCGTCTTCCATGTAATTGGTGTTCTTTTTATCTACTGCACGCGAATTTTAAGCCGGCTATTGTCGGCCAACGGCGGGGATTATAGAAGCGCCGGGCCGCAAATGTTGCGACCCAGTGCGCGGGAAAAGGACGCGGCGTCGAATCAGAAGCCGGGGATATGCCAGAAGAGGCCGTAGACGAAGGCGGGCATATTGGCCATTTGCGCGAAACCGAACAGCAGCTTGTCCGCCACCGTCAGCAGGATAAACACGAAGATGGGGCTGATATCGATCATGCCCAGCGGCGGAATCAGTTTGCGCACCGGCGCGCAGAAGGGCTCCAGCAGCTGGCGCAGCAGCAGCAGCGCCGGGTGGCCGCTGTGGGGCGCTATCCAGCTGAAGACGATGGAGATCAGCAGGCCGACGAAGGCGATGGCGATGACGGTCGTGACGCAGCCGATCAGCGACCACAGCAGCGCCGAGAGCGGGTTGAACAGGCCGACGCCGGCCAGCAGGCCGCAGCCGATGATCATCGCCCAGCCCACCAGGATGGCCAGCACCACCGATGCCATGTCCACGCCGAGGAACCCCGGCACCACCTTGCGCAGCGGCAGCAGCAGCGGGTTGGTTACCTTGACGATACCCTGGGAGATGGGGTTGTAGAAGTCGGCCCGCGCCAGCTGCAGCAGGAAGCGCAGCAGCACCGCGAACAGGTAGAGAATGCCCAGTGTGGCGAGCAGGAAAACGCCAATGTTACTGAAGGTGTTGACCATCGAAATTCCTTTCCGGGGTGACAGGACTGCGGCGCGGGCGCGCCGCCGGGTAGTGTTTGCTATTTATCCAGTTCTTTCGCCATCTCCGCCGCGCGCGCGGCGCAGTCGCCCATGGCCTGTTCCACCAGCTCCGGCAGGCCGCCGCTCTGGAAGCGTTTTATCGCCCGCTCGGTGGTGCCGTTCGGGGACATGACGTTGCGCTTCAGCTGGGCCACGTCCACATCGCTGGCGACGGCCAGTTTCGCCGCCCCCAGGGCGGTTTGCAAGGTGAGCCGCTCGGCGTCGGCGCGCTTCATGCCGGCCTTCTCCGCCGCGTCGATCATCGACTCCATAAACTGGAAATAGTAGGCGGGGCCGGAGCCGGACACGGCGATCACCTGGTCTATGCCGGACTCCTCCTCGACCCAGAGGGCGATGCCCACCGCCTCCGCCATCTGTGTGGCTATCTGCTTCTGCACTCCGCTGACGCCCGCGCCGGCATAGAGACCGGTCACCCCGGTGCCCACCAGCGCCGGGGTGTTGGGCATGGCGCGCACTATCGGCACACCGGCGCCCAGCCAGCGCTGATAGGCGACCAGCGGGATGCCCGCGGCCAGGGTGATCACCAGGGGTTTGCGCTCACTCACTATTGAGGCCAGGGATTCGCACAGTTCCTTCATCACCTGCGGCTTCACCGACAGCACCAGCACATCGGTGTCCGCCACTGCCGCAGTGTTGTCGGTACTCACCTGCACGCCGGTGCGCGCGGCGAAGTCCGCGAGTTTCTGCTCGTCGCGGCCGGTGGCGACGATCTTGTCCGCCGGGTAGCCGCTGGCCAGCAGCCCCCCGATCACCGCGCCAGCCATATTGCCGGCACCGCCGATAAATACCATCTTCGGTTCTGTCACTGTTACCTCTGTCAGGCTGCGCTAATCGAGCTGCAGCAAATTATGGATGGGGTCGCGGACAAATAAAAACCTGGCGGCCTTTTGCCCCTTTTTACCTCTGCCGGGACACGGCTGGCCGCAAACCGCTGGCGTCGCCACCGGCGGCTTCTACTATGAGGTCGCGAATCCACAATAACAAGGAACGCAGATGAACAAGTCCAGACCCCTCAGTTGGCTGGCGCTCGCCCTGGGATTGGGCGCCGCCGGCCTGTCACTCGCCGCGGTGGAGAGCCGCATCCTCAACAACGGCAACCTGGTGATGGAGGATATCCCGCCGATACCCGAGTCCCTCGCCGGGGATCTCAACCGCTACCAGAACGTGCGCGCCGCGGCCTTTCGGGGCTGGGTCGAGGGAGAGGAAGGTCTCTATATCTCCACCCGCTTCGGCGAAGTGGACCAGCTGCACCGGGTGGACCAGCCCGGCGGTGCCCGCCGGCAGCTGACCTTCTTCCGCGAACCCGTCGGCCAGATCAGCCCGCGGCCCCGGTTCCCCGAAGTGGCCTTCACCATGGATGCCGGCGGCAGCGAGGACACACAGATATTCCTGTTCGATCCCGCCAGCGGCAGCAGCCGCATGATCACCGACGGCGAGTCCCGCAACGGCGCCATGGCCTGGAGCGACGACGGCCGGCTGCTCGCTTACCAGAGCACCCGTCGCAACGGCAGGTCCAACGACCTGTGGATCACCCGCTTCTCCGACCGCGGCCACAGCAGCACCCTGGCCCTGGAATCGCCGGACGGCAGCTGGTGGGGCCCCATCGCCTTCAGCGCCGACAACCGCCGGCTGCTGGTGCAGCAGTACATCTCCTCCACCAACTCGCTGGTGCACCTGCTCGACCTGGACGGCGGTGAACTGACCCCACTCGCCGGGGACAGCGACGGCGAGTCGCGCAACTACGCCATGGACTTCGGCAGTGACGGCGTCTTCTATGTCAGCGACCGCAACGGCGAGTTCGCGCAGCTGATCCACCGCGACATCGCCTCCGGTGAGGAGAAGGTCATCACCGCGGATATCCCCTGGGATATCACCGCCCTGGCGCTCAGCGCCGACAAGCGCCGCGGCGCCTTCACCGTCAACGAGAACGGTGTGGACAAGCTGTACCTGTTCGACCCGCGCAACTTCCGCTACCGCAAGGTGGACAGCCTGCCGATCGGCGTGATCGGCGGCCTGGAGTTCGACGCCGAAGGCGAGAGGCTGGCGCTGTCCATCAACACCCCCAGGACCCCCACCGACACCTTCGTGCTCGAACTGCGCCGCAACCCGCTGCGCGCCGGCGAACTGCAGCGCTGGACCGCGAGCGAGGTGGGCGGACTGGACACCGACAAGTTCGTCGAGCCGGAGCTGGTGCACTACCCGACTTTCGACAAGGTAAACGACGAGCCGCGGCAGATACCCGCCTTCGTCTACCGCCCGCGCAATGCCAAGGGCCCGGTACCGGTGGTCATCTCCATCCACGGCGGCCCCGAAGCCCAGTACCGGCCCTATTTCAGCAGCACCTACCAGCTGTGGCTGCAGAAGCTGGGCGTCGCGGTCATAGCGCCGAATGTGCGCGGCTCCGCCGGCTACGGCAAGACCTATGTGGCGCTCGACAACGGCTACCAGCGCGAGGACTCGGTGCGGGATATAGGCGCCCTGCTGGACTGGATAGACACCCAGCCGGACCTGGACGGCGAGCGGGTGGCGGTGTTCGGCGGCAGCTACGGCGGCTATATGGTGCTGGCCAGCGCCATGCACTACAGCGAGCGGCTGAGTGCCGCGGTGGACATAGTCGGCATCTCCAACTTCGTCACCTTCCTGACCAACACCCGCGACTACCGCCGCGACCTGCGCCGGGTGGAGTACGGGGATGAGCGGGATGCGGATATGCGCGCCTTCCTGGACAAAATCAGTCCCAGCAACAATGTGGACAGGATCCGCGTGCCCATCTTCGTCGCCCAGGGCGAGAACGATCCGCGGGTACCGGTGAGCGAGGCGGAGCAGATAGTGGCCGCGCTGCGCGAGGGCGGCAAGCCGGTCTGGTATATGAACGCGCTGAACGAGGGGCACGGCTACCGCAAGAAGGAGAACCGCGATCTCTTCGCCCAGGCCACCGCCCTCTTCCTCTCCGAGCATCTGCTGGCCGAACCGGTGGCCAGTTGGAAGGAATCAGGCGTTGAAGTGATGCAATCGGCGGAGCTTGCGCCCTAGTCGCGGCGACCGAAGATGTCGGTGCCGATCCTGACGATGGTGGCACCGCACTCGATGGCCGCCTCCATATCGCCGGACATGCCCATGGACAGCGTGTCCAGGGGCTGGCCCGGCAACTGGTCGCGCAGCTGCCGCAGCAGCTGCGCCAGCTGCGCGAAGGGGCGGTGCTGCCCCGCCTCCCGCGGCGCCGGTATGGCCATCAGCCCGCGCAGGCTGAGGTTGGGCAGTTGCGCCACCGCCGCCGCCAGTGCCGGCAACTCGTCCGGGGTCACCCCGGACTTGCTCTCCTCCCGGTCGATATTCACCTGCAGGCAGATATTCAGCGGCGGCATGCCCGCCGGGCGCTGCTCCGACAGGCGCCGGGCTGTCTTCAGCCGCTCCACCGTGTGCAGCCAGTGAAATGAATCGGCCACCGCGCGGGTCTTGTTCGACTGCAGCGGGCCGATGAAATGCCAGCACAACCCCTTGTCCGCGAGGTCCGCCAGCTCTCCCTGCTTCTCCAGCGCCTCCTGCAGGTAGTTCTCGCCGAAGTGGCGCTGGCCGGCCTCGAAAGCCTCGCGCAGGTCGCCGGCCGGGCGGGTCTTGGACACTGCCAGCAGGGTCACAGTGGCCGGATCGCGGCCACAGGCGGCGCAGCTTGTGACGATCCGCTCACGAACGGCACTGAGGTTTTCGGTGATCTCCGCTTTGCGCATATACTGGGGTCCGACCTGGCACTCAAATAAGTGTGGACGCGCATTCTACGCGAGTCACAGCAGAACAATAAGGTAGCAGTATGGATATCACAGAACTCCTCGCCTTCAGCGCCAAACAGAACGCCTCCGACTTACACCTGTCCGCCGGCCTGCCGCCGATGATCCGCGTAGACGGCGACGTGCGCCGCATCAACCTGCCGCCGATGGAGCACAAGCAGGTACACGGCCTGATTTACGAGATCATGAACGACAAGCAGCGCAAGGACTACGAGGAGTTCCTGGAGACCGACTTCTCCTTCGAGGTGCCCGGCGTGGCGCGCTTCCGGGTCAATGCCTTCAACCACAACCGCGGCGCCGGCGCCGTCTTCCGGACCATTCCGTCCAAGGTGCTGACGATGGAAGACCTGGGCATGGGCCAGGTGTTCAAGCAGATCTCCGACACCCCCCGCGGCCTGGTGCTGGTCACCGGCCCCACCGGCTCCGGCAAGTCCACCACCCTGGCGGCGATGATGGACTACATCAACGACAACAAGTACGAGCACATCCTCACCATCGAGGACCCGATCGAATTCGTGCACGAGTCCAAGAAGTGCCTGGTGAACCAGCGCGAGGTGCACCGGGACACCCACGGCTTCGCCGAGGCACTGCGCTCGGCCCTGCGTGAGGACCCGGACATCATCCTGGTGGGCGAATTGCGCGACCTGGAGACCATCCGCCTGGCCCTGACCGCCGCCGAGACCGGCCACCTGGTGTTCGGCACCCTGCACACCACCTCCGCCGCCAAGACCATCGACCGGGTCGTGGACGTATTCCCGGCCCAGGAGAAGGCCATGGTGCGCTCCATGCTGTCGGAATCCCTGCAGGCGGTGATCTCACAGACGCTGCTGAAGAAGAACGGCGGCGGCCGCGTGGCCGCCCACGAGATCATGCGCGGCACCCCGGCGATCAGGAACCTGATCCGCGAGGACAAGGTGGCGCAGATGTACTCCGCCATCCAGACCGGCGCCAGCGTCGGCATGCAGACCATGGACCAGTGCCTGCAGGAACTGGTGGACAAGCGCATCATCACCCGCGAAGTCGCGCGCGAGAAGGCCAAGATGCCGGAGAATTTCTAGGGACTCGGGACTCGGGACTCGGGACTCGGGACTCGGGACTCGGGACTCGGGACTCGGGACTCGGGACTCGAGAAAATCGTAGAGCGCTTCCGCCTGACAAAGTCCAAAAGATTAGCTCCCCTCTCCCGCTTGCGGGAGAGGGGTCGGGGGAGAGGGCTAGGGCCGCAGGCCCGCCACCACAAACGAATAACAAGCGGTAACAACAATGGAAATCGAAAGACTCCTGCAACTGGTCGTCGAGAAAGGCGCATCCGACCTCTTCATCACCGCCGGCGTACCGCCGTCCATCAAGGTGCACGGCAAGGTGGTCCCCGCCAGCAGCACCGCGCTGACGCCGGAGAAGGCGCGCGAGCTGGTGGTCGGCATCATGAACGAGAAGCAGCGGCGCGAATTCGCCGAGAAGAAGGAACTGAACTTCGCCATCGCCGTGCGCAACACCGGCCGCTTCCGGGTCTCGGCGTTTTTCCAGCGCAACCTGGTGGGCATGGTGCTGCGCCGCATCGAGACCAAGATCCCCACCGTCGACGGCCTCGGCCTGCCGGACGTGCTCAAGGACCTGGCGATGACCAAGCGCGGCCTGATCATCTTCGTCGGCGCCACCGGTACCGGTAAGTCCACCTCGCTGGCATCGATGATCGGCCACCGCAACGAGAACTCCAAGGGCCATATCATCACCATCGAGGACCCGATCGAATTCGTGCACCAGCACCGCGGCTGCATCGTCACCCAGCGCGAGGTGGGCCTGGACACCGAGTCCTTCGAGGTGGCCCTGAAGAACACCCTGCGCCAGGCGCCGGACGTGATACTGATCGGCGAGGTGCGCTCCCGCGAGACCATGGACCACGCCATCGCCTTCGCCGAAACCGGCCACCTGTGCCTCTGCACCCTGCACGCCAACAACGCCAACCAGGCCATTGACCGCATCATCCACTTCTTCCCGGCGGACCGCCACCAGCAGCTGTTCATGGACCTGTCCCTGAACCTGAAGGCCATGGTCGCCCAGCAGCTGGTGCCCACCCCGGACGGCGACGGCCGCCGCGCCTGTCTCGAGATCATGATCAACACCCCGCTGATGTCTGACCTGATCCGCAAGGGCGAGGTGCACAAGATGAAGGAGCTGATGAAGCGCTCCAACGAGCAGGGCATGCAGACCTTCGACCAGGCCCTGTACGAACTCTACGACCGCGGCGAGATCACCTACGAGGACGCCCTCGCCCACGCCGACTCCGCCAACGACCTGCGCCTGATGATCAAGCTCAAGTCCGAATCGGACGCCGAGTACCTGAACAGCGCGGCGGGGGAGCTGAGCCTGCAGAACGACTCCGAGTACGGCGACGGCGGGCCGCAGCTTTACTGATTCACGCTTCCGGTTCCGGGCCCCTTGCGGCCCGGCACTTCGTTTTAGCCGATCCACCAATGAAAAAAATAGCGATAATTACCGGCGGCAGCCGCGGCATAGGCGCTGCCACCACGCGGCTGCTGGCCGAACGCGGCTATCATCTCTGCATCAACTACCGCCAGCGCGAGGAGACCGCCGAGGCCCTGGCCGGAGAATTGCGCACATACGGCATCAACGCTATCGCGGTGCGCGCGGATATTTCTGTTGAGTCGGATATCGAGCGGCTCTTCCGCGAAGTCGATGCCCGCCTGGGTCCGCTCACCGCCCTGGTCAACAATGCCGGCATACTGCTGCCGCAGATGCGCGTGGAGGATATGACCGCGGAGCGGATCCACCGGCTCTTGCACACCAATGTCACCGGCACCCTGCTCTGCTGTCGCGAAGCGATCAGGCGCATGTCGACAAAGCGTGGAGGCAGCGGCGGCGCCATCGTCAATGTGTCCTCCGCGGCCAGCCGCCTCGGTGCACCCAATGAATATATCGACTACGCGGCGACAAAAGGTGCCGTGGATACACTGACCATCGGGCTCAGCAAGGAAGTCGCGGATGAGGGTATCAGGGCCAACGGCGTGAGGCCCGGTTTTATCGATACCGAAATGCACGCGGACGGCGGTGAGCCGGACAGGGTCGAGCGGGTTAAAGCCAATATTCCCCTGGGGCGCGGCGGTCGACCGGAGGAAGTAGGGGCAGCCATAGCCTGGCTGCTCGGCGATGAAGCGTCCTATGTGACCGGCTCGTTTATCGAAATAGCCGGCGGCAGGTAATTCCAGTCCGTATTCAATAGCCGAGAAAAGGCCATGACTATTACCGGTGCCCTTACCCTCTTTGGTGCCATGTTTATACTGGCGGTGATCCCCGGGCCGGGCGTTATCGTCGTGGCTGCGCGCTCCATGACCTCGGGCCTCCCCCACGGCGCGGTGACTGCGCTCGGGATAGTGCTGGGAGACTACGTATTTATCCTGCTTTGCCTATCCGGCTTGAGTATCATCGCGGAGACCATGGGGGGCGTGTTTACTGTCATCAAGTACCTGGGCGCAGCCTATTTGGTATGGCTGGGGATCAAGTTGATCAGGTCGCCCGCGGGAACCGGAGAAATCGAGGGCGTCAGAGACACCTCCTACCTGTCCAATCTGCTGGTAGGCCTGCTCACCACCCTCGGCAACCCCAAGGCCATCCTGTTTTATGTGAGCTTCTTTCCCACATTTTTGGATATGGCCAGCATTACCATCACCGATGTACTCGCGATACTGTTGGTCACGGCCCTGTCGGTCGGCGGAGTGATGCTCGGCTACGCCTTCCTGGCAGCCAGGGCCAGCGCCCTGCTGAAAAAATCGGCATCGAGCCGTTCGGTCAATCTGGTAGGGGGCAGCGTGCTTATAGGCGGCGGGGCTGTTTTGGCCGCGAGGGCCTGAGGCTCTTTCGAAAGCGCCCCGGGCAAATCAGGCCAGGGCCTCGAGCAGCGCCTTGACCGAAGGCAGCATACGCCGGCTGACCAGCGGCTGTTCGGCAACACCGCTGAGTTCTACCCGGCAGTTGCCACCCTCTTTGCGCAGTCCGCTGATAAACGCCACCGCTACCAGCGCATTGCGGTGCACCCGCACGAAGCGCTGGCCGAATTCGCCCTCCAGCTCCTTCAGCGACTCGTCCAGGATCGTCTCACCGCCGGCGTGGTGGGCGACCACGTATTTGCTGTCGGCGACAAAGCAGCGGATGGAATCCACTTCCACCAGCTCCACGCCGCGGCGGCTGACCGCCTTGATGCGGCTGCGGCCCCTGGAGTCTCCCCCGCGCTGCAGCAGTTGCTGCTGCGGTTTGCTGAGCCGCTGCACCTTCGCAATCGCCTCGCCCAGCTGCTGGGCGCTGACCGGCTTCAGCAGGTAGCCGGCAGCGGCGGTGGCGAAGGCCGGCAGGGCGAATTCGTCGTGGGCGGTGCAGAAGATCAGCGCTGGCGGCAGTTCCAGTTGCGACAGGCGGCGCGCCAGTTCCAGGCCGTTGTCGCCGGGCATTTCGATATCCAGCAGCACCAGGTCCGGATCCAGCCTGTCCACCTGCTCCAGCGCCTCCCCGGCGTCGGCCGCCTCGCCCAGCAGCTCACAGCTGTCCAATGCCTGCAGCTGCCGCGCCAGGCGCGCGCGGGCCAGGGGTTCGTCGTCGACGATCAGGACTTTCAGCGGATTCACGCCAATGCCTCCTCTGCCTGCTCTTTCCTCACAGCTATCTGCGCTATCGGCAGCTGCAATTGCACCCGGTAGCTGTCGCCGTCGCGGCCGGCGGCGAAGGTAAAGCAGTCGCCGTAGTGGGCGGCCAGGCGCTGGCGGATATTCTCCATCGCCATGCCGTTGCTCTCCTGTCGCGCTGCGGCCTCGCCCTCAGGCACCGGGTTGTCGACGGCCAGCTGCAGGCGGCCACTGCCGATTCCGAGGCGCACTACTATCTCGCCGCCCCGGCGCAGCCGCGCGACACCGTGCAGTATCGCGTTTTCCAGCAGCGGCTGCAGCAGCATGCTCGGCACTTCCACCTGTTCCAGTCCGCCGGCGATTTCCCAACGGGTCTGCAGCCTGTCACCCAGGCGCAGGTTCTCGATCTGCAGGTAGCGTTTCGCCAGCGCCAGCTCCTGCCCCAGGGGTACCAGCCGGGAGTCGGCGAGGCTGGCGCGGAAGAGTGCGGACAGGTCCTCCACCAGTCGCTCGGCCCGCTCGGGGTCAATCGCGATCAGGCTGGCGAGGCTGTTCATGCTATTGAAAAGGAAGTGCGGGCGTATGCGCGACTGCAGCGCATCGATGCGCGCCCCCAGCTCCGCCTGCTGCTGGTTATGCAGTTGCTGCTGCACATAGGCGTAGCGCAGCACCACGCCGGCACAGATGGCGCCGAGCAGGCTGTCGCCGAGGAAGCGCCAGTAGTCGAAGGGGGACTGGGACAGAAAGGCCTGCCACCACTGCTGGGCGCCCATCACCAGCAGCAGCACGGCCAGCACCGCGGCGAAGCTGAGGCCGCCGGCCAGTTTGTGGGGCAGCCGCGCCAGGCGCGGGCGCAGGCGGCACAGCAGCGCCGCCGAGGACAGTATCACCCACTGCACCGTCATGGAGACCAGCCCCAGGCGCTCCCAGTTGAAGGCTCGCAGCCCATCCACCGCCAGCACCAGCACCAGGGCCAGCAGTTCACCCATCAGCACCAGCGCCGCCAGGGCGGAGACGCTGCACAGATCGGGCAGGAAGGGGGTTTGCTCCGCGCGCGCAGAATCTTTGCCATTTGCGGCAATTTTGCGAATTTGCTGCGTTATAATGCCGGCCGGCCTGGGGGAAGACATACCACTTGTTATTCTTGCTTTTCCCGAGATAAGACCGGGAAGATACCACCAGCGCCGCCGCCTTTCACCCATTCAGCTGTCAGGGACACCATGAGCAACGACAACACCTCCAATCCCGCCGCCAAGCTCTGGGGCGGCCGCTTCTCGGAAGCCACCGACGCCTTTGTGGAAAGGTTCACCGCCTCGGTCAACTTCGACCAGCGCATGGCGCTGGAGGATATCCAGGGCTCACTGGCCCACGCGCAGATGCTGTCGGAAGTCGGGGTCCTGACCGGGGACGAGTACCGGCAGATCGAGGACGGCCTGAAGGAGATAGCCGCGGAGATAGAGGCCGGCGAATTCCCCTGGTCCGTGCAGCTCGAAGACGTGCATATGAATATCGAGGCGCGCCTGACCGACCGCATCGGCGCCACCGGCAAGAAGCTGCACACCGGCCGCTCCCGCAACGACCAGGTGGCCACCGACATACGCCTGTGGCTGCGCGGGCGCATCGACCGGATAGCCGCGGAGCTGACCCGCCTGCAGACCGGCCTGGTGGATCTGGCGGAACGAGAGGCGGACACCATCATGCCCGGCTTTACCCACCTGCAGTCCGCACAGCCGGTAACCTTCGGCCACCATCTGCTGGCCTGGAACGAAATGCTGGGCCGCGACTACGAGCGACTGATGGATTGCCGCAAGCGGGTCAACCGCTCGCCGCTGGGCGCGGCGGCCCTGGCCGGCACCAGCTACCCGATCGATCGCGCGCGCACCGCCGAGCTGCTCGGCTTCGATGCGCCCACTGAGAACTCCCTCGACTCGGTCAGCGACCGGGACTTCGCGATCGAGTTCTGCGCCTTCGCCGCACTGCTGCTCACGCACCTCAGCCGCGCCAGCGAGGAGCTGGTGCTCTGGACCTCCAGCCAGTTCGACTTTATCGACCTGCCGGACCGCTTCTGCACCGGCTCCTCGATCATGCCGCAGAAGAAAAACCCGGACGTGCCGGAACTGGTGCGCGGCAAGACCGGCCGCGTAAACGGCCACCTGATTGCCCTGCTGACCCTGATGAAGAGCCAGCCGCTGGCCTACAACAAGGACAACCAGGAGGACAAGGAGCCACTGTTCGACGCCGCCGACACGGCCCTGGACTGCCTGCGCGCCTTCGCCGATATGGTGCCGGCGCTGAAGGCGAAAAAGGAAAACATGCTCGCCGCCGCGGCCAGGGGGTTCTCCACCGCCACCGACCTGGCGGATTACCTGGTGCGCAGGGGCGTGGCCTTCCGCGATGCCCACGAGATCGTCGGCCAGTCGGTTTCCTTTGCGATAGAGCAGAAAAAAGACCTGGCGGAGCTGAGCCTGGAGCAGCTGCGGCAGTTCTCCGATGTGATCGAGGGCGATGTGTTCGAGGTGCTGACCCTGGAGGGATCGGTGGCGGCGCGGGACCATATCGGCGGCACAGCGCCGAATCAGGTGCGGGAGGCCTGTGGGCGGGCGAAAGCGCTGATCGCTTCGCGATAACAGACGGTTGACCTGTAGGGGCGAACCTTGCGTTCGCCCGCGTGGCCCGACGCTTCGAACCGGGCAGGGCGAACACAAGGTTCGCCCCCACAAGCGGGATTACAGTTCGAGATTGAGAGTAACCGGCTCCCCCTGCTGTTCGGACAAAACGCGATCCAGCAGCGTCGGCAGATCCTCGCCGGTGGTGGTGCACTTCCAGCCGTGTTTTACGCCGGTATTGTCGAAAGTCAGGTGATAGCCACCGGACTTCGCCGCCACCCAGAGTTCGCGGTTGGCGGACTGGCGCGAGAGGATCACCTGGCTGCCGTTGTCTTCCAGCGTCAGGGTCAGCACCGCGTCGGTACGCTCGTAGTCGATATCCCAGTCGCAATTGTCCAGTGCATCCTCGATCGCGATCAGTGTGCGCTCTATGGCCGCATCGTATTCCGCTTGGCTCATAATTTGTTACTTCTGTTACCTTGTACTGTGCTGAAACCGGTTGGCCGGTATACTAGCAGGCTTTTCAAATCTCCACGCCGCAGGACCCCGCTCATGCCGAAAAAACTTCTCCTCCCCCTGACACTGCTGCTCGCCGCGTGCGGACAAAAGGGTCCGCTATACCTGCCGCAGGATGCGGCCGCGCCGGCGCAGCCCACCGCGGCAGCGGCATCGGTTGCCGCTGCCCCGGCGGAAGAGGAGGAGGAAAAATCCCAGGCGCAGACCGGTGAAACAACAGAGACAGACAGGGAGCCGGCGTTAGAGAAATGAACGAATTCAACTACCGCGACGGCAGCCTCTGGGCGGAAGAAGTCTCCCTGGAAAAAATCGCCGAACAGTTCGGCACCCCCACTTATGTCTACAGTCGCGCCCACTACGAGAAACGGTACCTGGACTACGCCGACGCGCTGGGGAATCACCCGGGGCTGATCTGCTACGCGGTCAAGGCCAACAGTAACCTGGGCATACTGTCCCTGCTGGCGCAGCTGGGCGCCGGTTTCGATATCGTATCCGGCGGCGAGCTGGAGCGGGTGCTGCTGGCGGGCGGCGATCCGGCCCGCGTGGTATTTTCCGGCGTGGGCAAGACGGCCGCGGAAATGCAGCGCGCGCTGGAAGTCGGCGTGCATTGCTTCAATGTGGAATCCGAGGCGGAACTGACGCGACTCGAAGCCGTCGCCGCCGAGTGCGGCACGCCCGCGCCGATATCCCTACGGGTCAATCCGGACGTGGACGCCGGGACCCACCCCTATATCTCCACCGGCCTGAAGGAGAACAAGTTCGGCATCGCCATAGACGGCGCCCTGGAGGTCTATCGGCGCGCCGCCGCATCTCCGCACCTGAAGGTGATCGGCGTCGACTGCCATATCGGCTCCCAGCTCACCGAAATTGCGCCCTTCCTGGACGCACTGGACCGGCTGCTGATCCTGGTGGACAAGCTGGCGGATGCGGGTATCCAGTTGGAGCACCTGGATCTGGGTGGCGGCCTCGGCGTGCGTTACAGGGGCGAGGAGCCGCCGCCGGTGAGCGACTACCTCAACGCGGTGAAGGAGCGCCTCGGCGAACGCCAGCTGGGCCTGGTGCTGGAGCCAGGTCGCTCCATCGCCGCCAACGGCGGCCTGCTGCTGACCCGGGTGGAATTCCTCAAGCGCGCCGAGGAGCACAACTTCGCCATCGTCGACGCGGCCATGAACGACAACCTGCGCCCCGCCCTCTACCAGGCCTGGCAGGACATAGTGCCGGTCAGCCCGAACAACGGGGAAGACGAGATCTGGGATATAGTGGGCCCGGTGTGCGAAACCGGCGACTTCCTCGGCAAGCACCGCTCCCTGGCCCTGCAGCAGGGGCAGCTGCTGGCCATGCTGTCCGCCGGCGCCTACGGATTCACCATGAGCTCGAACTACAATAGCCGCCCGCGCGCCGCGGAAGTGCTGGTGGACGGCGACAGGACCTACCTGGTGCGCGCGCGGGAAACCCTGGCGGACCTGGTGCGCGGCGAGAGTCCGGTACCCGGGCGGCTGCCGCAACAGACAAAGGACTGAGTGGGAAACGGAATGCGCGTTAAGTTCACCAAAATGCACGGCCTCGGCAACGACTTCGTGATGCTCGACGGCATCAGCCAGCGCATCAAGCTGTCGCCGGAGAAGATCCGTCACCTGGCCGACCGCCACATGGGTATCGGCTGCGACCAGGTGCTGGTGGTGGAATCGCCGCGCACGCCGGACGCCGACTTCCGCTACCGCATCTACAACGCCGACGGCGGCGAGGTGGAGAACTGCGGCAATGGCGCCCGCTGTTTCGCCAGGTTCGTGCGCGAACGCCGCCTGACCGGCAAGAAGCAGCTGCTGGTGGAGACATCCGCCGGCATGCTGCAGCTTAACCTGCTCGACAACGACCAGGTCAGTGTCAACATGGGCGCGCCGGTCCTGGAACCGGAGCAGATCCCCTTCGCCGCCGACATACGCGCCGAGACCTACCTTCTGGAAGTGGACGGCGAGGTCTACACCATCGGCGCCGTGTCCATGGGCAACCCCCACGCGGTGCTGCTGGTGGACGATGTCGACACCGCGCCGGTAAACAGCCTCGGCCCGAAAATCGAGAGCCACGAGCGCTTCCCGCAGCGGGTCAATGTCGGTTTTCTGCAGATAGAATCCCGCGACAGGGCGCGCCTGCGGGTGTTCGAGCGCGGCGTCGGCGAGACCCGCGCATGCGGCACCGGCGCCTGCGCGGCCATGGTGTCGGCGCGGCTGCGCGACCTGGTGGACGACAGCCTGGAGATACAGCTGCCCGGCGGCACCCTGACAATCCACTGGAGCGGACCGGGGCAGCCGGTTACCATGACCGGACCCGCGACCACCGTATACCACGGCCAGATAGTCCTCTAACCGGCACCAGATCAACAATGACGGAACAAAGCGACGCCACCCGGGCCCCGCACAACGCCACCGGCGGCGAACAGGAAACACAGCGCAACAGGAAACTGCTGGCGCGCCAGGTGGCCCGCTACCTGATCCAGAACCCGGATTTCTTCGCCGATCACCTGGATCTGCTGGAGAACATCAAGCTGCCGCGGGAGAACGGCAAGACGGTGTCCCTGATGACGCACCAGACCAACCTGCTGCGCGAACGCAATATCGAGATGCGCCAGCGCCTCGACCAGCTGCTGCACAATGCGCGCGACAACGACCAGCTGTTCCTGCACAGCCGCCGCCTGATACTGGCGCTGCTGGAGGCACAGAATGTCGGCGAGGCCACGAAAGCTCTCTACACCAGCTTCGCCAGTGACTTCAAAGTAGAGTTCACCGGCCTGACCCTGTTCGGTCCGCTTCCGCAAGGCCGCGGCGCTCTGGGTGACGTCCGCACCAGCTCCCGCGCCGCGGCGGAGACGGCCATCGGCTCGATACTGCGCAATGGCCGCACCGTCTGCGGCGTGCTGCGCCCGGCGGAGAAGGAATACCTGTTCGGCACCGACGCGGACGGGGTCGCCTCAGCCGCGGTGGTGCCCCTGGCCAACCAGTTGGGCGTACTGGCGGTGGGCTCCGCCGATCCGCAGCACTACCGGTCCAGCCTCGGCACCCTGTTCCTGTCCTATATCGGCGAGGTGCTCGAGCGCCTGCTGCCCCGCCTCCTCGAACCCTGAACCCCGGCGAAATAAACAGTGCAACTGGCAGACGCCATCGCCCGTTTCCTGCAACAGCTGCAGACAGAGAGGCAGCTGTCCCCCCACACCATCGACGCCTACCGCCGCGACCTGGCCAAGCTGCAGCAGCTGGCGGCCGCGGACGGCGTTGCCCGTATCGGCGAACTGCGAGGGGCCTTTATCCAGGGCTGGCTGGCGCAGCTGCACCGCGGCGGCCTGGGAGCCAAGAGCCTGCAGCGCTGGCTGTCGGCGGTGCGCAGCCTGTGCAACTGCGCCCTGCGCGAGGGCTGTCTGAAGGCCAACCCGGCGGACGGCCTGCGCGCCCCCAAGGGGGAAAAACGGCTGCCGAAGCTGCTGGATGTGGACGCCGCCGCAGAGTTCGTAGAAAGCCCCGATAGCGACGACACCCTCGGCCTGCGCGACCGCGCGATACTGGAACTCTTCTACAGTAGCGGCCTGCGCCTGTCCGAGCTGACCGCGTTGAACTGGCGCGAGCTGGATCTGCGCGCCGGTGAAGTGCGGGTGACCGGCAAGGGCAGCAAGAGCCGCCAACTGCCCCTGGGCAGCAAGGTGATCGAGGCGTTGCAGGCCTGGCGCAGGGCCGCGCCGCCCAGCCGGGACGACGCCGTCTTCACCACCCTCAAGGGCCGCCGCCTGGGCAACCGCGCAGTGCAGGCACGCCTGGTCCACTGGGCCCGCGCCGGCGGCGCCGAGCAGCGGGTGCACCCGCATATGCTGCGCCACTCCTTTGCCAGCCATATGCTCGAATCCAGCGGCGACTTGCGCGCGGTGCAGGAGCTGCTCGGCCACGCGGATATCAGCACCACCCAGATCTACACCCACCTGGACTTCCAGCACCTGGCCCGCGTCTACGACAACGCCCACCCCCGCGCGCGCAACGGCAGTAAAAGCGACGACTGATCCCGTTCTGCACCGGTATGACGGAAGGACAACGTAGGGGCGAACACAGGGTTCGCCCCAGAGGTCGCGGATCGGAGAAGGCTAGATGGGACGGCTGCCGTACTTGGGCTGCGGCTTGCGCGGGGGATCGGCGGTGACGTCGGGATCGATTTCGCTGATGGCACCGCCGCGGGCGAGAAATTCCTCGATTTCGGCGCTCAGTTGGCTCCTGGCCCGCTGACGGGAAGTGACACTGCGCTCCTCGGCGAACTCCTCAGTGTCCTTGCTGCGGGCGTTGCTGGCCTGATCTTCGTAAACATCTTTCATGATTGAAACCCTGTAACTGCTACTCCTGTTACAGAGGAAGTACCCCTGTGCCGCCCTTATCCCCGGGGCGCTAACAAGATTGAAGACAATTCGCCATTGGCGGTGATCTACCGTTAGCTCCTCAGTAAGCTGCGGCGAATAATATATAGGCACTCTGTCCGGCGGCCGCCAGCCGCAAGCGGGCCGCTATGTAGAGTTTTTTGTTGCGGAAAGAGCTGCGAGATATTGCGCTTTGTTATGGAAATTAGGGCGCCAGGTCGGTGGGGGTAATTTGTTCCCGTCGGTGGGCTTGGGCGGGGCGAGAATAGCGCGATTTACGCCCTGCATAAAAAGAAAAAGCCCCGGATGTGGGGCTTATTCGGAGTGTAGCGGATCTTTCATCCGCCCCCCTGTGAGACTGCAGCCGGTCCGGCTTACACCGCCTCGCTGCCGGTCTCGCCGGTGCGAATGCGGATAACCTCTTCCAGCGCAGTGATAAAGATCTTGCCGTCGCCGATCTTGCCGGTCTGGGCTGCCTTGGTGATGGCCTCCACGGCGCTGTCCACCATGCTGTCGTCCACTGCCAGTTCCAGTTTTACCTTGGGCAGGAAGTCCACCACGTATTCGGCACCGCGATAGAGCTCTGTGTGGCCCTTCTGGCGCCCGAAGCCTTTTACTTCGGTCACCGTCATGCCCTGCACACCCACTTCGGACAGCGCGGTGCGCACGTCATCCAGCTTGAAGGGCTTTACCACAGCCGTAATCAATTTCATCTTGTGCTTTCCCCTTTCTATGAGGCCCTGGTTTGAATTTCCTGCGAGGGAGCTTTCCAGCCCCCGCCGGCGCGCCGGCCGGGGGCAATTCAGAGCGCTTATTTGCTCATGAACTCCGGGTAAGCTTCCATTCCGCATTCCACCAAGTCAACACCTTCTTGCTCTTCCTCCTCGGTGACGCGGATGCCGGTGACGGCCTTGAGCAGGAACCACACCGCGAAGGAGGCGGCGAAGACCCAGGCGAAAATGGTGGCGGCACCGATCAGCTGGCCGCTGAAGGAGGAGCCGTCGTTGGTGACCGGCACCAGCAGCAGGCCCAGCAGGCCGACCACGCCGTGCACGGAAATGGCGCCCACCGGATCGTCGATCCTCAGCTTGTCCAGGGTGACGATGGAGAAGACCACCAGCACACCGCCCAGGGCACCGAAGAGGGTCGCCTGCAGCGGGGTCGGGGTGGACGGCTCGGCAGTGATGGCCACCAGGCCGGCCAGGGCGCCGTTCAGCAGCATGGTCAGGTCGGCCTTGCCGAACAGGATACGCGCGGTGATCAGCGCGGCCACGGCGCCGCCGGCGGCGGCGGTGTTGGTGTTCAGGAACACCATGGCCACGGAGTGCGCGTTGGCGGCGTCGCCCAGCTTCAGCACGGAGCCACCGTTGAAGCCGAACCAGCCCATCCACAGGATGAAGGTACCCAGGGTGGCCAGCGGCAGGTTGGCGCCGGGAATCGCGTAGACTTCGCCGTTGGGGCCGTATTTGCCTTTGCGCGCGCCAAGCAGCAGCACGCCGGCCAGGGCCGCGGCAGCGCCCGCCATGTGTACGATGCCGGAACCGGCAAAGTCGGAGAAGCCCAGGTCACCCAGGCTGTAGAGGCCGAACACCGCCTGGCCGCCCCAGGTCCAGGCACCCTCCAACGGGTAGATGAAGCCGGTCATCACCACCGCGAACACCAGGAAGCTCCACAGCTTCATGCGCTCGGCCACGGCACCGGAGACGATGGACATGGCGGTGGCCACGAACACCACCTGGAAGAAGAAGTCGGAGGCACCAGAGTAGACGGAGTCGCCGTCAAAGCCGTTCTCCGCCGAATCCGCCAGCACGGTTTCCAGGCTAAAGGCTTCGATACCTTTCAGCAGGAAGCCCCCGTCGTACATGATGGCGTAGCCGGTCAGCAGGTACATGATGCACGCGATCGCGAACAGCGCCACGTTCTTGGTGAGAATTTCGGTGGTGTTCTTCGAGCGCACCAGGCCGGCTTCCAGCATGGCGAAGCCCGCCGCCATCCACATCACCAGCGCGCCGCACACGAGGAAATAAAACGTATCAATTGCGTACTGCAATTGAAAAATTTGATTTTCCATCTTTCGCTCCGTTAATCCCCAGAGTTTCTGAGAAAGTTTTCTGATAGTTAATTAACTTTTATCTGGCGAATTTAAATCGCCTCTGCCCCTGTCTCGCCGGTGCGGATGCGCACCACCTGCTCCAGGTTGGAGACAAAGATCTTGCCGTCGCCGATCTTGCCGCTGTGTGCGCCGGAGCCCACAGCTTCCAGCACCGCGTCCAGCTGGCTGTCTTCCACTGCGATCTGCAGCATCGTCTTGGGCAGGAAATCCACCACATACTCGGCGCCGCGGTAGAGCTCTGTGTGGCCCTTCTGCCGGCCGAAACCCTTCACCTCGCTGACGGTGATGCCGTTGACACCGGCTTCCGCCAGCGCATCGCGCACCGAGTCCAGCTTGAAGGGCTTGATGATTGCTGTAACCAGTTTCATGCTCTCCCCCATTAGTAATTTGGCCCCGCGAGAGCCCGCAGGGCCGGGTCCGTTACCAGCTGTAGGTGGCCCCGGCGATGACCGAAGGCTCACACCAGTCCAGGCCGTAGCACTCGCTGTCGCTGATGTCGGTACCGACCAGGGATGCACTCAGCGCCAGACTGCCGAACTCCTTGCCCACGGTGACGGAGTAGTCGATGTAGGAATCATCCTGGAACAGGAAACCCTCCTCGTCGAACACGTTCGCGCCCACGTGGAAATCCAGGCTCACGTCGGCCGGCAGGGCGAAGCTGTATTCCGCGTAGGGATAGTAGAAAGCGCCGGTCTCGGCCCAGTAGTCGTTGGAGTAGGCCAGGCCCAGGGTCAGGTCGGAAATGCTGACGCTGCCGTAGACTTCCTGGTAATCCTCGTCGCGGCCACTGCCGTGGTAGGCGTAGTAGATGTAGCCGACGTCGTAGCTGACGGTCTCGCTGATCTCGCCGGCGTAGCCGCCGTAGAAGTCCTGTTCGTAGTCGGTTTCATCCGCGCCGTAGGCGAAGTCCACCTGGGAGGCCCAGGTGCCCAGGTAGAAACCGTTGCCGAAATCCAGGTCCACACCGCCCTGCAGCGCGGGGCTGCCATCGGTCTGGGAAATGCCGCGGAATTTGTAGTCGCTGACCACTCCCACATTGGCGCTGAAGCTGGGACCCGCTTCCTGGGCCTGCGCACCAGCGACGCCCAGAGTCATGAGCCCGCCGGCCAGGGCGGCAGCGATTTTATTGATGGTTGTGCCCACTTTGATTCTCCTCAATCTCTGTGAATTTTCTCGTCGTCAAATTCTTATAAAAGGTTGCAGTAGCGATCGGCGTCGGGCGCACCACTGGGGTTTAGTGGCGGCTGTTCTTGTTCGCCTCGTGAGCTTTTTCGTCCCGGCGGCTGTTCGTGATCTGCAGTGGAACATCTGCACTTCTGCAGTTCTCTCTGCAGGTATTGTTAGTGCAGGCTTGATGCCAACTCCGCATTCCGACGGAGAATCAACGACTTAGTAGGCATTTTCGCCATGAAACAGCAGTGAAACACGAGGGCGTACAAAAGCGGCGCGCACCAAAATGGCACCCTCGTGATCGGCGCGCACCGAAGTGGTGAGTGAATCGGTGCCGTTGAACCAAGGTGGAGCACCGGCGGCCCGCTTTTGCGGTCGGGGGCAGTGGGTTACAATCTGCTGCTATCAAACGGGATGTTTTTAGCGATCTAAACCTTGGGAGGGCAGGTGGCCGCGGATAAATTGCAACAGTTGCTGAAAGAGCTGCAACAACAGGGCGCAGTGGTCACCGGCGACCTGCGCGACGCCTTGGCGGTTGCGCTGGGCAAGTTGCCGCTGGTCTCCCAGCACGAGTTCGATACCCAGGTGGAAATACTGAAGCGCACCCGGGAAAAACTTGCGCGACTTGAGGCGCAGGTGGAAATATTGGAACAGAAGTTGGCAGAGCAGGATAACCCTGTTCCCGAAAACAGGCCCCCAGCCGACTGATTCCCCTGTCAGAAATTTCAAGGATGAAATTTTGAGCCTCTCCGTCACCTACACCCGTGCCCAACTCGGCGTCTCCGCACCGCTGGTCACCGTGGAGACCCACCTGGCCAACGGCCTGCCCGCCTTCCATATCGTCGGCCTGCCCGAGGCCGCGGTGCGCGAGAGCCGCGATCGCGTGCGCAGTGCACTGATCAACAGCCACTTCGAATTTCCCCAGCGGCGCATCACCGTCAACCTGGCGCCGGCGGACCTGCCCAAGGAGGGCGGCCGCTACGACCTGGCCATCGCCATCGGCATACTCGCCGCCTCCGGGCAGATTCCCTGCGAGCCACTGGAAAATTACGAGTTTATCGGCGAACTGGCGCTCACCGGCGCCCTGCGCGAGGTGGCCGGCAGCCTGCCCGCGGCCATCGCCGGCGGTATGGCCGGGCGCAAACTGGTACTGCCGCGGGCATCCGGCGGCGAGGCGGCCCTGGCCGGCAGCGAGGTAAAGGTGGCCGACTCCCTGCTGCAGGTCTGCGCCGAGCTGCACGGGCGCGAGCCACTGCCCCGGGCGCATCGCGAAGACGAAGAGGAAACCGCGGACTGCGCCGACCTGGCCGATGTGCGCGGTCAGTTGAAGGCGCGCCGCGCCCTGGAAGTGGCCGCGGCCGGCGGCCACAACCTGCTGTTCTACGGCCCGCCCGGAACCGGCAAGACGATGCTCGCCAGCCGCCTGCCGGGCATACTGCCTCCGCTCAGCAATAAAGAGCTGATCGAAGTAGCCGCCGTCTACTCCAGCGCAGGCCTGGCGCGGCTGCGGAGCCGTCCTTTCCGGTCCCCGCACCACTCCGCCTCTTCCACCGCCCTGGTCGGCGGCGGCAGCAACCCGAAACCGGGCGAGATCTCCCTGGCCCACCGCGGCGTGCTCTTCCTGGACGAGATGCCCGAGTTCCCACGCCACGCACTGGAGATACTGCGCGAGCCGCTGGAGAACGGCGAGGTGCGCATCTCCCGCGCGCGGGCCCAGGTCACCTACCCCGCCGATTTCCAGCTGGTCGCCGCCATGAACCCCTGCCCCTGCGGCTACCTGGGCGAACCCCGCTGCCGCTGTACCCCGGACCAGATAGACAGGTACCGCAACAAACTCTCCGGCCCGTTGCTGGACCGTATCGATATGCAGGTGGAAGTGGCGAGCATGAGTGCGAGCCAGCTGCAGGAGGCGCCGGTCGGCGAATCCTCGGCACAGGTGCGCGCGCGGGTCGCCGCGGCGCGGGAGCGGCAGCTGGACAGGCAGGGGAAAATCAATGCGGAGCTGAAAGGCGCCGAACTCGATCGTTTCTGTGCACTGGGCGAGAGCGAACAGAAACTGCTGCGACACTCGGTGGAGCAACTGGGGCTCTCCGCGCGCAGCTATCACCGTGTATTGAAAGTCGCGCGCACCCTCGCCGATCTGGCCGGGGAGGAGAGTATCGGCGCGGGGCAGATCGCTGAAGCGTTGGCCTATCGCAACCTGGACCGCCGGCAGGTGGCGGAAACCGCTTAGGTTCCCTCCCCCGCCCGCTGCGTCGTCACTGGAGCATGCCGGTCATGACGTGCCCCTGCTTGACGCCAACGACGATTTTTTCCAGTGCCCCCAGGTCCTCCAGGGGATTGCCCTCCAGCACCAGAAAGCTGGCTTCCGCCCCCTCGGCAAAGCTGCCCAGCCGCCGGCCGGGGAAAAGCCACTGCGGCGTATCCATGGTCAACGAGCGCAAGAGCGCGGCGCGGTCGGTGAAGGCGAGGTCGTCGAGATACCCGATCTCGCTGATCACAGTTCCGAAGACGTGGTCGCTGCCCATCAGCAGGGGAACGCCGGCGGCCTTCAGGCGGGAGAGGTTGAGCTTCTGGATCTCCCGGATTTCGGCCAGATCCTCCGCCGAATTGCGCGGGTTCCTGCCGGGAACGGCGGCCGTGGCGATCAATTTCGTCCCCTGCTTCGCGGCTTTCTCGATGACCTGCTGGCCGAGCAGGTAATCCGCCTTGCCGAACCCCTCCTTCTTCGCGATGCGATAGCCCGGTAGGTGCGCCAGCACGTCGGCGCCGGCGTCGACCGCGATGGCCGCATCGTGGGCCGTGTCCACATGGGCCAGCACCGGCGTGCCCAGCCGGCGCGCGCGGGCGACAATCTCCGGCACTAGCTCGGGATCGATTCCATTGATTCCCAGGTAATCGGGATCGCGGTGGCGCTCGCCGTACTTCTCGCTGGCGATCAGCACTACCTTGATGTAGTCCGGCCTGTTCTCGACGATCCTCTCCCAGGCCGCGTCTAGCTGCTTCAGGTTGTCTACCGCCAGGTAGTGCTCCCGCGCCCTGGCAATCACCTCCTCGTCCGCTTCGCCCCGGTGCTCCGCCAGCAGCAGTCCCAGCGGGTGGCCGTCGGTGGCGGAGAGGCAGTCGGAGGCATAGCGCACATCCAGGGTTTCCGGGCTGGCAAAGCGGGCGCGGAACTGGCTGCCAAAATCGCACAGCTGGGCCAGGTAGAAGACCCCCGCCGCTACCTGTTTGGGCCCGAAGTTCCCGATTCCCCACTCGTTCTGCAGGTTGTGGTTGTGCGCATCGGCGTAGGGGGGGAGGATGTATTTTCCCCTTGCATCTATGACGTGATCGATTTTCTGCGGTTTTTTCCGGGTAAATCTCCCCGACTCATCCACATACCAGTAGTCGGGCCGGAAGGTTTCGCCATCGAACCAGCGGCCTCCGCTAACGGCAAAGGTGTCGGCCATTGCCGACAGCTGCCACAGGGCCAGCATGGGGAGAGAAAACACGAGTCTGAGGCGCAGGGACCTAGGCCAGAGAGAGTTTTTCATGCTTGTGAATCACCACTTTACTATTGCCCCCGGCAACCGCTGCCGGCGGATGGCACACATTGTCACAGGCGTGGCAGCTTTGACAGACGGAGCGGGACGGACTTCTCCGGCTTTGCGACGAACGGCAGCGGTCGCCTGGCTTCCGGCCCTGAAAACTGTCCAAGCACAAAGTGCAGCAGTTCACACTTTGCCGGTACCCCTCTTTTGATACGACTGCAGAGCTTATATCTTTCGCGGTCCATGTAAACGATTACAAGAATTCACCCATAGCGACCAGATCATTGGGGGAGCAGTATGAGTATCGGTGGGGCCCGCGGCCTGGTGCTGGCTTTATCCTTGGTCATAAGCGCCTGCGGCGGCAGCAGCGATTCCGAACACACCGCCAGCCTCGCGGCCAACCAAGCGCCATTCATTAACCTCAACGGCGATGCCAATGTGCGGATAACCGTCGACAGCAGCTACCGCGACCCGGGCGCGAGCGCCTCGGATGTGGAAGACGGCGATCTCAGCGGCAGTATCCAGATACAATCGACACTGGACACCGGCAGGGCCGGCAGCTATCGCATCACCTACACGGTCACCGATTCCGCCGGTGCCAGCGCTTCGGTGACGCGCACCGTGGAAGTGGTGGCCAACTCGAAAGCGCAAAACGCCGCACCGCAAATCACATTGAACGGCGGCGACACGGAGGAGGTGCCGCTGGGGGGAAGCTATACGGACGCCGGAGCGACCGCCACCGATGCAGAGGATGGCGACCTGACCGACCGAATCGAAATCTCCTCCACCGTCGATATCAACGGCATCGGCAACTACACCGTGACCTACCTGGTCATGGATTCCCAGGGAGCCTCCGCCACCGCGACCCGCACCGTGGTGGTATTCCAGCCGGAGCGTACCTTCGTGCACCCGGGTCTGCTGCACTCGGAAGTCGACTTCGAGCGAATACGAAATAGGATCGCGGAAGAGGATGAAACCTGGGTGAATGCCTGGAACACCCTGGCAGGCGACTCCGCCTCGGACCTCAGAAATCCCAATCCCTTGACCGAACTGCGACGCGGGGGCGAAGGACAAAATTTCGGCCGCTTAATCAATGAGCTCCGCTTCGCCTATGCTTACGCCTTGTACTGGAAGATATCCGGCGATCAGGCCTACGGCGATGCGGCCGTGAAATTCCTCAACGCCTGGTCCTCGACTCTGCAGAGAATCTCCGGTAACGCCGACCGCTATCTGGCCTCAGGCCTCTATGGCTACCAGTGGGCCAACGTGGCCGAAATCATGCGCGCCTATGAGGGCTGGGGGGAAGAGGGCAGAGAGCAAGTCAAGAGCATGCTGCTCGACATTTTCCTGCCGATGAACCAGCGTTTTCTCACGGAGCACAACGACGCCTGTATTTCCAATTACTGGGCCAACTGGGACCTTGCCAACCTGGCCAGCATGATGGCTATCGGCGTTTTTACCGACCGCCCGGATATCTATGAGCAGGCACTGAACTATATGTACCGCGGCCGGGGCAGCGGTGCAATGGACAACCTGATGTACTTCCGCCACCCCGGCAACATGGGCCAGTACCAAGAGAGCGGGCGTGACCAGGGGCATACGACGTTGGGTGTCGCCCTCTACGGCACCATCGCGAAGATGGCCTGGAACCAGGGCGACGACCTCTTCGCCTACAACAATCATGCGTTGCTGGCGACCTCCGAATATATAGCCCGCTACAACCTGTTCGAGGAGGTGCCCTTTACCTTCTATGGTCCCAACTGCGGAAGCTCCCGCTACGGCCAGAGTGCGGTTTCCGAAATTGCACGAGGAAGCGTCCGGCCAGCCTGGGAACTTATCTACAACCACTACCAGAACAAGCTCGGCATCGCCGCGCCCTGGACGGAAAGAATGCTGGAGGAAAAGACCCGCTTCGAAAGATACGACGGCGCCGGCGACGGCATGGGTTGGGGCTCGCTGACGGAAATTCTCGATCCGGCCGAAGTTGGCGGCGCGCCGCGGAACCTGTACGCCGAACTGCGCGGAGAGTCGGTGGTATTGAGCTGGTGGGGCGCGACCGGCGCCGACAATTACCTTTTGCAGCGCGCGGACAGCGCGGGTACCACCTATACCACCACCGCCACCATTGGCGCGAGCGAAGTGCTGACCCATACCGATACGGATGTGCTGCGCGGGGAGGACTACCGCTACCGGGTAGTGGCCGTATCCGAAGCGGGAGAGAGCGATCCGTCGAATGTGATCCAAATCGGTATCGGCCCCAGGCTGCTGGTTCACTACACCTTTGACGGAATCGAAGGCGGACAGATCTCCAGCGTCGCCGGAGAAGCCAGTACCGCCACGCTGCATGGCACCCCCGAATCGGCGCCCGGGAAGGTCGGCAATGCGCTCATATTCGACGGTGTCGATGACTACGTGAGCCTCCCCGGAGGTATTGTGTCGAAACTGGCGGATTTCAGTATCGCCGGATGGATTTATCGGGACGAGGACACCAACCTGACACGCCTGTTCGATTTTGGTGACGACGACCAGCGCTATATGTACTTCGCACCGCGCGAGGGCGGCCAGAGCTGCTTCAAGATCACCAAGGTCAGTTATCACGGTGACCGGTCCATCTGCGCCAACGCCGTACCCGCGGACCAGTGGGTTCATGTGGCCCTTACCCTGGAAGGCAACACCGGCATCCTCTATGTCAACGGTGAGGAAGCGGCCCGCAACGAGGGCATAGACCTTACGCCAATGCAGCTTGGGGCCTCCACCAAACAAAACTGGCTCGGGCGTTCGCAGTACTCGGGCGATCCCCTGCTGAAAGGTAAGATCGACGAATTCCGCATCTACAGCGGCGCGTTGAGTGCGGAAGAGGTCGCGGCACTTGCGGCCGAATGATATCTCTATCCGCCAACGACGCCGGTTGCGAATACAACCGGCCATTCGGTGAATAGCGGGACTGCGACGCTATTAACCCGCCGCTTTTTCGCGCTCCGCGGCAAGCTGTTCGTCGAGTCTTTTCTCGGCTGCATCGGCATAGGCGCGGCAGCTGGTCTGTTTGCGCTGCAGGGCCTTGCCGGCGAACTCCCAACCGCTGGCGCCGGGATGCGGGGTCAGCAGCAGGTCGCAGGGCAGCTCGCGCACCTTGGAGAAAGTGGATTTGTAATCCTCGGCGATACGCGGATAGCGGGAATTGTTTAGCAACTGGTAGCCGGGCGCGCTGAGGCTGTCGACATAGGCGATATTCATGTCTTTTCCGTCGCGGCGGTCGCGCCAGGTCCAGGCCATGCTGCCCGGGGTGTGGCCGGGAACGAAGTCCACTGTCAGGCGCAGGTTGCCGAGCACCACCTCCTCGCCATCGTGCAGCAGGCGGTCCACCTGCACAGGAGGGAACAGCAGGGCGTCGCCGAAATGGATATCGTCGGCACCACCGCGGGCGAGCAACACGGCGGATTCGGCATTGCTCACCACCCGCGCGCCGGTAACGCGCCGGATCGCCGCCAGCGGTCCCGCGTGGTCCGCGTGGGCGTGGCTGTGCAGAATCAGCTTCAGATCAGTCGGCTCGACGCCAAGCGCGCGCATATTCGCGAGCAGGTGGTCGGCAGCCTGGGGCATACCGCCGTCGATCAGAATGGCCCCCTCACTTCCCTTCAGCAGTATCGCGCTCAGGCCGGCGGTGCCTATCTGCCAAGTGTTATCCGCAATACGCAGCGGTTCCACCGGTGTGATCCAGGGATCCGGCACCTCGTAGGCCTTCAACTGCGGCAGGGAATCATATGCCTCTGCCTGCACCGTGCAGGCCATGGCCGCAACAATCGCGGCTGCAATTCCGGCTTTTACTTCCATTACTTCACTCCGTTTGCTTCTTTTTGCTGTTTTAAATTTCTTCAGGGGCAGCCGGGTCTATCGCCGCCCAGCGCAGAGCCGATCCACGCGGATATTCTGGAGAAGACTTCTTCGCGGTGGTTCTCACCGTCGCTGTCCGTCATAAAGTGATCGTAGTCGGGCAGTTCCCAGTAAGTCAGTTCGCAGCGGCTGGCGGCCCGGTAGGCGTCGCGCGCGGCGCGCGCCGACTCTACCGAGTCCCTCTCACCGTTCACCAGGAGCACCGGTACTGCAGCTTTCAACAGGTGGTTTACCGGCACGTCGTCCACGATATCGGCCCACCAGCGGTAGGAGTTACCGCCCCACATCTCTGTGCTGTGCGGATTTTTGCGCGCCTCGGCAAATTTTGCTGCTGCTTGTTTGGCTGCCGCGGACGGTATCACCCGCGGGAGAGATGTGGCCAGGGACTCGCCGAGTCCGGAGGAGAAGACCACCACCGCGTCCGGCTGCAACCGCGGTGCCAGTCGCGCGACGACCGCGCCGCCCTCGGAGCCACCGAACAGCACCAGCTCGCCGTTCCACCAGTCGGACGCTTTTAACTCGTCGATGAGTTGCGCCACATCATCGGCACGCTGGCTCACGGTGTGGTGGGCAAAGTATTCTTCGGAACAATCGTCCATCGGATTTTCCGGCTTATCGCCGTGGCCGACGCCGTATTTCTCCACAAACAGGGTTGAGAAGCCCGGCGCGACGGACCCGGCCTGGGCGACGACCGGATTCTGGATGGCCGGCAGGCAGCCAGAGCCCTGGGCGACCAGCAGCAGGCCGCGCTTTTTGCCATTCCCAGGGTGCTCGATGGACCAGTGGATAAGGGAGCCGTCCGGGCGCAGGCTGGTCTTCCTGATCGGTTCCGCGACGACCTGGAAAGTCGCCGGGCCGAGCAGAAACCCGCACAGAGCGGCAGCCGCGGATTTCGCGCCCAATGAATTCCGCTTCATGGAGAATGTCATGGAGAGAGCCTTTAACTTGCCGAGATCAGCGGTACTCGCGGAATCGCTGCGATCCGCAAACTTCAACTGTGATCCGGCAGCAAGCCGACAGTTCCCGGGGCGGCCTGAAAATCATCTTTCGAGCCACGCTTCGAAGGCCAACCGATACAGGCAGTGGCGCCGCAACGGACTGTCTTCCGGCAGCTGCGGGTGCTCAAATGTGTGCGGGGCCTCGCGCATGCCCAACCTTTCCATTACCGCGCGGGAGGGGCGGTTGTTCACTACTGCGAAGGACACCACCTCGTCCAGCCCCAGTGTCAGGAAGGCCACGTACAGCGATGCGCGGGCAGCTTCGGTGGCATAGCCATGGCCCCAGTAGGGAACCCCGAGACGCCAACCAATTTCGACCGCAGGGGCGAAGGGCAAATTGTCGCTGACATTTTTAATGCCCACAAACCCCATAAAACGGCTGTCTTCCAGCCTTTCCAGCGCCCAGAAGCCCCAGCCGTATTGCTCGATATGCGCCAGCTGTCGATCGATGCCCGCGTCGCTCTCTTCGCGGCTCAGCAGTGCAGGGAAATACTCCATCACGCGCGGGTCCGCGTTCATCTCCGCGAAGGGCTCGCGGTCCTCGTCGCGCCACTGGCGCAGTAGCAGGCGCTCCGTCTGCGGTTGGATAATCCTAGCCATTTTCCACGGCCATAACGTTTTCTGCAGTCGCGATCATATAGTCGCAGCCCTCGGGCCATTCGTGCCGCTCGGGGGAGTCGGCGAATTCGAAGCCGAGATTCCGGTACAGGGCCCATGCGGGGGCATTGTCTCTCGACACGAACAGCGAGCACTCGCTCGTGTTCAGTTCCCGGCAGCCCTTTCTCGACAGCTCGATGACCAGTGTCCTGCCCAGGCCGGCGCCGCGGTGTTCGGGGGAGACGATCAGGCGGCCCAGGTGGCAGCGGTCGAGGCGCTCGTAGTACTGGCCGAAGGCAAGAGGTTCACCTTGTTCATTGACCAGTACACAACTCGGCAGGTCCGGCAGCCAGGACATCAGTATTTCCAGGTGCTCGCTCTTCGCCTGTTGCAGTTTTATCGGACTTTCCAATGGCATCGGGACTCCCTCAGATTTTCCTGCGGCTGGCCGCCAGCCAGCGGTCCAGCTGGTCGGCGAAGGCCTTGCGCTCCTGCTGCCCCAGTGGCGGCGGACCACCGGTGTGCATGCCGCTGGCGCGCATGGTGTCCATAAAATCGCGCATGTTCAGGCGCGCGCGGATATTCGCTTTCGAGTAGCGCTCGCCGCGGGGATTGAGCGCGTCGGCGCCCTTGTCGATCACTTCCGCCGCCAGCGGAATGTCGCTGGTGATCACCAGGTCGCCGGCACTGCAACGCTTTACGATTTCGTTGTCGGCCACGTCGAAGCCGGAGGAGACCTGCAGGGATTTGATAAATCGCGACGGCGGCACCCGCACCGGCTGGTTGGCCACCAGGGTCATTTCTGTATGGGTGCGCTCGGCGGCGCGGAACAGGATTTCCTTGATGGCCACCGGGCAGGCGTCGGCATCGACCCAGATTATCGTCATTGCTTGTTTACCTCTTCGACATTGTCCGGCGGTGCGCCCGCGTCGCATTTCACACAGTTGAGCCGGTGGCCAAGCATGGACTCGCGCCCCGCTTCTGTCTCTACCCAAGGGCGGTTCTGCCACGGCGGGTCGTGGCGCACATGCTGGTTGTGGCCGCAGGCCAGTTCGGCGACCCAGTGGTTTTCCTCGTCGCGGTGGTAGCCGGCGATGGGTTGTTGCATGGGGTTTTGGCCCGGCTGGGGGTTTGGGGTACTTATAGCGAATTGGGGCGGGGATGTATATGTGGAGCTGGTTCCGCCGCGCCGGAATTCCCCTTTTGTAGGAGCGGTCCATGGCCGCGATCGGCGTTCAGAAGACTCCCGGAGATCGATCGCGGCCATGGGCCGCTTCTCTAAAGCGGCTCCTGATGTCAACCACTAATCTGGTTTCCGCTGTCCAACCATTACTGAGTTTCAGGCTTCTCTACGTGGTCGCTCAAGGCGCCTACAAGATGTAAT